>DJXY01000112.1 GCA_002449915.1 Oribacterium sp. UBA6992 | reverse complement strand
TCTGCGCCTCAAAATACGGTAGCATCGTACTGGGAGCACAGGATGAGAAGCCAAAATACAGCTTTTTTGCCTGGGGCTCAATGATGTTTACCGCAGGGCTCGCAGCCGACATTCTCTTTTATTCCTTCTGCGAATGGATGCTGTACTGGGAGGACCCACATACCGCGGAGATGGGAGACCTCATGGAGTGGTCCAGCACCTATACACTGTTTCACTGGGGACCGACGGTCTGGTCGTTTTATCTGGTTCTGGCTGTCGCGTTTGGTTTTATGCTGCATGTACGGAAGCGTACTCGCCAGAAATATTCAGAGGCATGCAGACCGATCCTTGGAAAGTATACAGACGGTCTTGCAGGACGCCTGATTGATCTGCTGGCGGTCTTTGCGCTGCTTGCGGGTACGGCAACGACTTTTTCTGTTGCGACACCACTGCTTGCGGAGGCGATCAAGGCGCTGACCGGCATTACCTTATCCGACCGGATCATAACAATCTGTATTTTGCTGCTTACCTGTGTGATTTATACATATTCTGTCATGAAGGGTATGCTCGGGGTTTCCATGCTTGCCAACATCTGTACCTACTGCTTCTACGGACTACTTTTGTTTATTCTGCTGTTTGGAGGAGAGACAAAATTTATTGTAGAAAACGGCTTTTCCGCTATGGGAAGGCTTGCCCAGAACTATTTTACGCTGTCCACCTACACGGATCCGCTCCGGAAAACGGGATTTGCGCAGAACTGGACTATTTTTTACTGGGCATACTGGCTTGTGTGGTGTGTAGCGGCACCGTTTTTTATCGGCAGCATTTCCAGGGGACGTACCATCCGGCAGACCATCCTGGGAGGTTATGTCTTCGGTATGGGCAGTACCTTTGTAAGCTTTATTATCTTAGGAAATTACGGACTTGGACTGCAGGTCTTTGGCAGACTGGACGTCGTTTCTCTATATGAAAAGACACAGAATCTTTACAGTACGGTGATTGCCATGATCGAGCAGCTGCCTTTGGCACCGGCGGTGCTCGTCTTACTTATAGTAACGATGATTGCTTTTTACGCGACCTCGTTTGATTCCATCGCGCTGGTGGCATCGCAGTATACCTATAGAAAGCTTGGAGAGGGAGAGGAGCCGGCAGGACTCGTCAAAGCCTTCTGGTCGATCCTTCTGATTTTACTTCCGGTGGCACTGGTATTTTCAGACAGCTCTATGGCAAACCTTCAGTCTGTAAGTATCATTGCGGCATTTCCGATCGGATTTGTCATACTGCTGATTACGGCAAGCTTTATCAAAGACGCGGGAGATTATCTTGAGGAAATCAAAAAGAACAAGTGACAGTATATATATATATATTGAAATATTGAAAATCTATCTGAAGATTCACATGACATTAGATATTAAATGACATTAAATAAAAAAAGACCCTGTAAAAAGGGAATACGCTATAAATGATAAAGCCCTATAAAAGGGAGGAGGCCAGGGATCCATTGGATCCCTGGCCGAGTATTATGAAAAAAATCTTATTAAGCTAGATAACTTTTCTTTGTTATCTATGTGATAATATAAAGGTCAGTAGTGAACAAACTATGTGTTTCCTGTAAACAAATTTAAAACAAACTATGAACGAATTATGAACAAAACAAAGCAGAATTTTAACAGAACAATCAACGTAATTTTTGACGTAGACGGTACCTTGTGGGATTCCGCAGAGGAGGTCAGCAATGCATGGAACTCCGTGCTTTTAAAACATCCGGAGCTCGGCAGTCCGCAGATCACAGTAGAGGATATGTACCGCTATATGGGGCATACCATGGAGGAAATTGCGCTCATGATGCTGCCGGATGCCGGTGAGAAACAGCGTAAGGAAGTCATGGAGGAGTGCATGGAAGTGGAAAATACATGGCTTATGACGCACAGCGGACGCTTCTATCCTGCGCTTGCCGGCACACTCGACCGTCTGCTTAAAATGGGCTGTCAGCTCTATATTGTCTCCAACTGTCAGGACGGCTATATTCAGGCCATGCTTACGTGTGGAGGCTTTACAAGTAAAATCTGTGATTTTGAATGTTTCGGCCGTACAAAGCTCCAAAAGGGCGATAATATTTTGCTCCTTATGAAACGGCAGGGGATCGCTCCGGAAACTGCTGTTTATGTCGGTGACACAGCGATGGATGAAAAAGCAGCAAAGCATGCAGGCATCCGTTTTATCCACGCGAAATACGGATTCGGTAAGGCAGATGCACCCGATGCTTCAATCTCTGCCATCCACGAGCTTCCGGAAGTTCTCTCTAAAATGTTTCCGGACTTCTAAGTTCAGGGGAAGTATGCTATACTCCAGTTCTAATCTGATTTCATTCTGTTCATTATATTCGGAAGATCATTCCGGACTTACAGGAAGCGGAGGTTGGTATGGACTTACATTTAAGACCGGCATCAGAATGCTTTTATGATGCGGCATCACTGGGAGAAATCATGCTGCGATTTGACCCGGGAGAGGGCAGGATCCGTACTGCCAGGTCATTTCGTGTCTGGGAGGGCGGTGGCGAATATAACGTAATCCGCGGTCTTCGGAAATGCTTTGGCATGAAAACCGCCGCGATTACTGCGTTCGCAGATAATGAGGTAGGACATCTGGTAGAGGACTTCATTATGCAAGGCGGAGTGGATACGGCCCTTGTAAAATGGTTTCCAACAGACGGAATCGGCAGAGTCTGCCGTAACGGTCTGAATTTTACAGAACGGGGCTTTGGTATCCGGGGTGCCAAGGGCTGCTCAGACCGTGCCAATACCGCAATCTCCAAGGCAAGACCAGAGGATTTTGATTTTGACTATATCTTTGGAGAGCTCGGCGTCAGATGGTTCCATACCGGAGGCGTATATGCATCCATTTCCGAGCAGAGCTGCGAGACCGTGATCGAGGCAATTAAAACAGCAAAAAAATACGGCACAATCATATCATATGATTTAAATTATCGTCCCTCGATGTGGTCAGCGATCGGCGGTGAACAAAAGGCGAGAGTGGTAAATCAGGAGATTGCCGGATATGTGGATGTTATGATCGGAAATGAAGAGGAATTCACAAAGTGTCTCGGACTGCAGGTTGAAGGACAGGATGCTTCCTTCCGGCATCTCAATGTGGACGGGTATAAAAAGATGATTGAGGAAGCTGTTAAGAAGTATCCTAATTTCCGCGTGGTTGCGACAACCCTCCGTGCAGTGCATACTGCGACGGTGAATGACTGGTCGGCTTTGTGCTGGGCAGACGGTGAGATTTACAGATCCAAAAGCTTTGAACGGATTGAGGTACTGGACCGTGTAGGGGGAGGTGATTCCTTTGCGTCCGGTCTGATTTACGGACTTATGACCTACGGAGATCCGGAGCTGGCGGTAAACTATGGAGCAGCGCACGGCGCACTTGCCATGACAACACCGGGAGACACCTCCATGGCAACCAAACAGGAGGTGGAAGATGCGATGGGAGGCTCCAGCGTAAGGATCCGGAGATAAAGCTTGTTTAGTTTTGATCTGCAATTTCATCTGGTAGAAGATATATGACAGGAAGCAAAGGCATATAGCGCTCTGAAATTATACAGTATTATCCTGCAAGCCATGATGCATAAGTATTAAAAGTCATTGGTAGAGACGAAAGCTTGTCTTATTTTGGTAAGAAAGCAGTCGCCTCTGCCAATGGCTTTTTGATGCCAGAAACGAGAATAGCAACAAAAACAATAAAAACGATAAAAAATTAACAAAATGATTGTATTCCAGTATACATGCTGATATAGTTATAGGCAGTAATTGATATGTGAACAAGTATACATGGGTATATGATGCTTCTATTATAAAGACATGAGCTTGAGTTATGTCAGGGGGGAGAAATGGAACTGGTTCATAAAACGCTTGGCGACTGTCTCAGAGAGACGGCTCTGAAATATCCGGATCATATCGGCATGGAACGTGATGGATGGACATGCACCTTTAAGGAAATGGATGAAATTACAGATGTCTATGCCGGACGACTCATGCATCAGTATGGAATCCGGAGGGGTATGCATGTCGGAATCTGGAGTGTTAATACACCAAGCTTTGTTTTTACAACTCTTGCGCTCGCCAAAATCGGAGCAGTTACCTGCGCTTTTAATACGTTCTATAAGGTAGAGGAAATGTCCAAGATCCTACGGACCTCCGATGTCGAGCTGCTTTTTTATGGCAGTGGATGTAAGGATACCGTCTATGACGATCTGATTCCGGAGATTAAACGCCGTACCCCGTCTGTAAGACATTTTTATCATATTGATGAAAAAGAGGGCGGTATATGGATGTCCATGGACAGCTTCACGGAAAAAGAAAAATCCGCGGAGACACTTCAGAGTGTTCATGAAGCCGCACGGCAGGTAACATCCGGGGATCCGATCTTTATCATTTTTACATCAGGAACCACGGATATTCCAAAGGGTGTGGTACTTACACATTTTGGTGTGGTAAATGATGTGCTGCATGTGAAGTATTACATGCGCTGGTCAGAGAATGACAAAATGTGTGTCTGCGTACCTATGTTTCACTGCTTTGGACTGGTTACCGCACTGGTCGGATCAATTGTTATCGGATTTACCATGCATTTATTGCCGTATTTCAGAACAGCGACCGTATGGAGAGCCATCCTTGACTTCCATTGTACAATCCTTATCGGCGTGCCGAGTATGTTTCTTGCATTGATCCATAAGAGCGAATATGCCGGTTTGCTCGGTACCTCACTTACTTCTGGAATTGTTGGAGGTTCTCCTCTGCCGGCGGAGCAGTACATTGAGATCTGCAGAAGATTTCCTAATATGCATCTGCAGACCTCCTTTGGCATGACGGAAATGTCTGCAAGTGTTACCAATGCGGATTGGGATGAGCCGATTGAAAAAAAGGCTGTGACTTGCGGACGTCTTATGGAGGATGTGGAAGGTCGCATTGCGGAACCGGGTACAGGTAAGGTCCTTGGCAAAAATCAGATCGGAGAAATTCAATTCCGTGGCTTTAATGTCATGAAGGAGTATTACAATAATCCAGAAAAGACAAAGGAAGCCTTTACGGAGGATGGCTGGTTTAGAACCGGAGACCTGGGATATTTCAATAATGATGATGAACTGTGTGTAACCGGACGACTCAAGGATATTATTATCCGTGGAGGAGAAAATATCTCGCCTGTAGAGATTGAGGATGTAATTTTACGCTCCGGAATGGTGGATGAGGTCAAGGTCATCGGTGTGCCATCTAAATTCCGGCAGGAGGAGGTTGCTGCCTGCATTGTGCCCAAAAATCATAATGACCTGAATATTGAGCATTTCTGTGCATTTTTAAGACCTCGGCTTGCAACGTATAAATTACCTTACTATATTATAAGCTTTGATAAACTGCCGATGACTGCGAGCGGTAAGCCGGACATCAAGGAAATACGCGATCAGGCGATTACTATGATCAAAAACGCGAACAATCGATGTTATATCAATAAATAAGCAATGGAAGTATGGAAAATGGAAAAAAATGATGTATTCTATAAGAGAGTTTTGGAATACAGGAATTCAGAACATAATCCCTATGGTCAGCTCCTGGGATTTCATATTGTGGATATCCAAAAAGGCTACGGACGCGTCGAAATTGATCTGAAAAATGACATTATGAACTCGCTCGGATTTGCACATGGAGGAGTACTGTTTTCTCTGGCAGATTCAGCGAGCGGCGCTGCGGCTGCATCGCGTGGGACTAAAAACGTCACGCTGAGTGGGAATCTGAATTTTGTGCATCAAGGTAGAGGCTTCCGTAAACTGATTGCGGAAGCACGCTCTGTGCATGAAGGCAAGACGATTTCAGTTTACAATACGACGATCCATAATGAAAATGGCGAGTTGATTGCCGAGGGAAGCTATACCTATTATGATCTGCACATTCCTCTGTTTGACCAGGACCTGTAAACAGCAAGTCAAAGAGAGAAGAGGAAGTTAATGAACAGTAAAAATTACAGTTTTAATCAGATCACATCGATGAAAAGCTTAAGTAGTGAAGAAATTTATCAGGAAATACTTCAGAAAATCATAGATTTAAGCTATGAGCCGGGTAGATTACTCAGTGAAAATCAGATGACGGATGAGTATAAGGTGTCGCGGACTGTAATACGAGCTGTATTTGCAAGACTTCAGCAGACAGGTTTTTTGGAAGTATATCCTCAGAGAGGAACCTTTGTATCACTCATTGATTTAAATTATATTTCGGATATATTAATGCTTCGTACTGCACTGGAAAAAGAGATTATTTATGAGCTGATCAGTAGTCTGCCGGACGAGGAGCTTGAAAAGTTAATCTCCAAACTGGAAGAAAATATGGAGCAGCAGCGCTCATGTATGCATGAAAAAGATTATCATGGGCTGTTTCCCAAACTTGACTCCGAGTTCCATCACAGCATGATCCACTCTGCGCACAGAGATTCTCTGATGGCAATGATTTCTCCATACATGGCACATCTCGCCAGGTGGAGAAACTTTGATGTTTCCCTTGGAAATCGGGTTCCGGAATTGATCGCAGAGCATCAGGATATCCTTACGGGTCTGAAGCAGCATGATGTTTTGGCAACGCAAAAGGCCATGGCAAAGCATCTGGATACCATCAATGGAATTGCAGAAAAAGCTATACAAGAATATCCGGGGTATTTTGTCAAAAGATGATAATAGTATCTTGATAAAAAGGGCTGACGATAGGCCCTTTTTTATTTTACAATCTTAAATATCACTAAAAATATAAAAATATTATATTCAAATCCACAAAAATTTTTTTTTTAACAAAAAAAGATTTACATTATAGATATGCATTGATAAAATAATAACGATTCCGAAAGGAATATTTTTTGATGGTTGGTTGTATACAAATAAACATGTATACGTATCAACATGTATACGAAATAGGAGATAGGTCATGTATACACTGGGTGTGGATATTGGTTCTACAACTGCAAAGGCAGTAATACTGGAAAACGGAGAGCGCATTGTTGCTTCGTCCATTATTATTGCAACGGTTGGAACAAGCGGAGTGCAGAATGCTGTCACGGAAGTGCTTGACAAATCTGGACTACGGATGGAGGACATGACCGCTGTTGTTGCAACGGGATATGGCAGACAGACATATGAGCAGGCAGATTACCAGATCAGTGAGCTTAGCTGCCATGCAATCGGTGCGCACTTTGTCTTTCCTGATGTGCATACGGTCATCGATATCGGTGGACAGGATGCAAAGGTTTTGTCTCTTAACGAGCGAGGACAGCTTGCAAATTTTGCGATGAATGACAAATGCGCAGCAGGTACCGGACGTTTCCTGGATGTTATGGCAAGTATCCTGAATCTTAAAATCAGTGATTTGGAAAAGGAAGCAGCCAAGGCAACAGAACCGGCGCAGATTTCCAGCACTTGTACGGTTTTTGCGGAATCAGAGGTTATTTCACAGCTTGCCAACGGCGTCAAAATACCGGATGTAGTTGCCGGGATCTGCAGCTCGGTGGCATCCAGAGTTGCCTCGCTTGTACGCAGAGTCGGCGTACAGGAAAAGGTATGCATGACCGGAGGCGTTGCACAGAACGGTGGTGTGAGACTCGCACTGGAAAAGGAACTTGGCGTTCCGATTTTATATGATGACAAAGCACAGCTTATGGGGGCTCTGGGAGCTTCCCTGTATGCTTTCAATAAAGAAAATAAAAAAAATAATACATAAGGAGGTTCTATTTTATGGCAGAAGAAGTAAAAAAGCAGAGACCGGCACCGGATCCTAATTCAGCAAAGATGCGTCTTAGAAAAATCGCGGCGGATGCATATTCAGATGCTGTAGAAGCAAAAAAGCGTGGAGAACTCGTCGGATGGTGCTCCAGCAACTTCCCGGTGGAAATTCCGGAAACGCTGGGACTCACCGTCTGCTATCCTGAAAACCAGGCAGCTGGTATTGCAGCCAGAGGCGGCGGAGAGAGGATGTGCTCGGAAGCGGAGAGTGAAGGCTACAGCAATGATATCTGCGCATATGCCAGAATCTCGCTAGCATATATGAAGCTTAAGAGTGCACCAGAGCAGGATATGCCGCTTCCGGATTATGTACTGTGCGCTAATAACATTTGTAACTGTATGATCAAGTGGTATGAAAATATCGCTAAAGAACTGAATATCCCGATGATCATGATCGATATTCCGTTTAACCCGGATTATGAGGTTTCCGAGGCGGAGATTGATTATATTGAAGCGCAGATGTGGGATGCGATCCATCAGCTGGAAAAGATTACCGGTCATAAATGGAGCGATGAAAAGTTCAGACAGGTACAGCAGATTTCCGGCAGAGCTAGCAAGGCATGGCTGGATGCAACTGCTACGGCAAGATATGTACCATCTCCATTTAACGGATTTGACCTGCTCAACCATATGGCGGTTATGGTAACTGCCAGAGGTAAGGAAGAAGCTGCCGAGGCTATGGATAAGCTTAATTCCGAGTACGAGGAGAATCATCTCAATGGTACGTCCACTTTCCATGCAGAGGAGAAGTACCGGATCATGTTTGAGGGTATTGCCTGCTGGCCGTGGCTTCGTGTGACATCTACCGGACTTAAAGGCCGTGGAATCAACATGGTAACTACAATTTATGCCGATGCCTTTGGATTTATTTATAAAGATTTCAGAGATATGTGCAGAGCCTACGCTGAAGTGCCTAACTGCATGAACATCGAGCACGCAAGGGATAAGAGAGTCCGCCTCTGCAAGGATAATCATGTAGAAGGTCTGCTCGTACATACTAATCGTTCCTGCAAGCTTTGGTCCGGATTTATGCCGGAGATGTCCCGTCAGATCGGTAAGGAATGCAATATCCCGGTGGTTTCCTTTGATGGGGACCAGGCGGATCCGAGAAATTTCTCAGAAGCACAGTATGATACAAGAGTACAGGGTCTTATGGAGATTATGGATACCAATAAGGAGGCAAAGTGAGTATGACTTCAAAAGAAATTTTTGCAAAGCTTCACGAGGTTGCATTTAATCCAAAGCAGCAGCTTAATCAGTATCTCGCGGATGGTAAAAAGGTTGTTCTGGTAACTTACTATACCCCAAATGAGATCATCCATTCCATGGGACTTGTACCGATGGGTGTATGGGGCGCTGACATTCAGCTCAATCAGTCTAAAAAATATTTCCCGGCGTTTATCTGCTCTATTATGCAGTCGATTCTGGAACTTGGCATCAATGGGACCTATAAGGGTGCATCCGCGCTGGTTGTTCCTTCCCTCTGCGATTCGCTGAAGTGTATTGGACAGAACTGGAAGTATGCAGTAAAGGATATCCCGTTTATTCCGATGAGCTATCCGCAGAACAGAAAGCCGGATTATGGCAAGCGCTTTACCAAGGCTGGATATGAGAGAGTCATTTCCGATCTGGAAGCGATTACAGGAGCACATTTCTCGGATGACAATTTGAGAGTATCCAATCATATTTACAACGAGCATAACGCTGTGATGCGTGAGTTTGCCGAGGTTGCATCTGAGTACGAGGTTTCCGCACAGGAAAGATCCGATGTATTTAAGAGTGCCTGGTTCATGCTCCCGGAGGAGCATACCACTCTCGTTAAGGAGCTTATTGAGAGACTTAAAGAGGGACCAAAGGACAGCCGTAAGGTAAGAGTGCTTGTCAGCGGTATCCTTGCAGATGCTCCGCAGCTTCTGGAGCTTTTTGAGAAATACGGCATCAAGGTTGCATTTGATGATGTATGTGATGAATCCAGACAGTATAAGAAAGACGTACCGGAGACCATTCAGAATCCGATGGACGGACTTGTAGAGAAGTTCTGCTCTATGGATGATGATACCTTGCTCTATGATGCAGACAAAAAGAGAGTGGATTACATTGTTACCGAGGCTCAGAAGCATCATGCAGAGGGCGTTATTGTGCTGATGACCAAGTTCTGCGATCCGGAGGAATTTGATTATGTACCGATCAAGAGAGCATGTGAGAAGGCAGGTCTCCATCAGGTAAATATCGAGGTGGATCGTCAGATGGTGAACTATGAACAAGCCGCAACGCAGCTGGAAGCCTTTAGCGAGCTGTTCTGATAATACGTATTCCTTACACACACGTTGGGGGTTATAGGAGGAAAAAAGCAATGAACGGAAATAATAGGGAAAGCCGTTTTGCCATTGAGATTGGTGTGGCGTTTGTATGGTTTACAACGCAGTTTGGCGGTGGATTTGCATCCGGCAACCAGTTAAGAGCTTACTTTGTACGATTTGGAAACTGGGCGTTTCTAACCTGCCTGATTTCACAGGCAATCGGCGCATTTTATCAGTGGTATGCACTTAGATATGCAAGACGTCATAATGTATATGACTACAGAAGCTTTAACAACAGATTTTATGGAAAGTATGCACCGATCTTTTCTAATTTGTACGAGCTGGTATATGTCGTAACGCTCTGTGTTGCACCTGCGGCAGCTTTTGCAACTGGTGTAGAAACCATGAAGACATCCTTTGGTTTAAATCATTGGGTTGGGACCATATTTGTCGGATTATTTATTTTCATAGTAGCAGTTTATGGCACTAACGTTGTACGAAGAGTGGCGTCGTTCCTGTCGATCGCCATTGTTGCCGGACTTTTTCTGGTTTATGTTCCCAATATCTTTGCACAGTGGGGAGATATCCAAGCTAATATAGCAGCAAGCTCCGCAGCTCCGCAGCCATTTGGTAAGGCTCTGTGGATGACCATAGTATATGGATCTTTCCAGCTCGCATCTATTGGTCTTTTGGTTCAGCATGCAGCTCCATTTAAAGAGCCTGATGATGCCAGAACTTCGATGATCGCCGGATTTTTTGTAAATGGTATTATCTGCCTCATGGCAGTACTTGGGCTTACTGCCATTACCAATGACCCGAACTGGATGAAGGAGCCAATTCCTCTTATGATCCTTGTCAATAAAGGACCAGCATCCGCAATTCTGAGACCAATTATTTCCATCCTGATTGTACTTGGTTCTGTTTCCACCGCAGTTAATATGATCGCAGGTATGTCCAACAGAGTCTGCAAGGGACTGGATCCTAAGTTCAATCCGACCGATAAGCCGGGTAAAAATGTAATCATTGTTACACTAGTTTGCACGGTTGTAGCATTTTTGATTGCACAGCTGGGCCTCAACAAGATTGTCGCTGTCGGATATAAGTATCTCGGATACCTTACGATCCCTGTTATCATAATTCCGTACATTGTACATATGATTGTTACAAAGTTTGATTCATTACCTCTGAAAGATGAAACAAAGTAATAATGCTTTATCTGAAGCGGGTAATTGTCAATAAAAAGGAGAGTTAGTCATGAGTAAGTTACTAGAAGGTGTGAGAGTTGTAGAGCTTGCTAATTTTATTGCGGCAGCAACAGCAGGCAGATTTCTTGCGGACTGCGGCGCCGATGTCATCAAGATTGAGGCACCGAAGGGCGATCCGCTCCGGTATACCGCTCCGTCTGAGGGCAGACCACTGGACTGGCTGGAAAATACTACATGGGAACTGGAAAATGCCAATAAGAGAGAGGCATCTCTTAATTTAAAGTCTCCGGAAGGCATGGAAGCTTTTTATAAGCTCCTCTCAACTGCAGATGTACTGATCACTAACTGGCGGATCCAGGCATTGGAAAAGCTGAATCTGGATTATGATCATCTTAAGGTAAAGTTTCCGAAGCTCGTCTATGCGATCTGCACCGGTTACGGTGAAAAGGGACCTGATAAGGATCTGCCAGGGTTTGATTTCACAGCATTTTTTGCAAGAGGTGGTTATTTACATTCACTGCATCAGGCAGGAGATCGTCCAATGAATGTTACACCTGGCCTTGGAGATCATAATGTTGGCATGAATCTTGCAGCAGGTATCCTTGCAGCACTCTACCATGCCAAGATGACTGGAGAAGGCGAGAAGGTTGAGACGTCGCTGTTTGAAACTTCGATTTACAACATGGGTATGATGGTGCAGGCTGCAAACTATGATGGCATTGCAAGGAAATACCCGATTGATGCAAGAAATGCGGCAACCCCGACCAATAACTGCTTTAAGACAAAGGATGGTCGTTACATCCAGCTGTGTACTCCTGACTACAATATGTACTATGACAAGGTTATGCGTTCGATTCATCGAGAGGACCTTGTCGGCAATAAGGAGTATTTCCCAATTCTGGAATGCCAGAAAAACGGCAAGACACAGGAGGTTTATGATATTGTAACGAATGAGTTTGCCAAGTACACCAAGGATGAGATGGTAAAGAGCCTTACGGAAAACGATGTTGCGTTTGGTCTTGCACAGAGCTGGGAGGAAATCCTTGCGGATAAGCAGGCAGAGGCCAATGACTGTTTTTATGATATGAAGTTCCGGACAGGTAACACCAGAAGACTTGTAAGACTTCCGGTTAAGTTTGCCAACATGGGAGTTCCGGAATACAACAGAGCACCGGACCTTGGAGAGCAGGGACCGGAGGTGCTTAAGGAATTAGGCTATTCCGATGAAGACGTAAAACGGATGATTGAAGATAAGGCACTTTACATTCGCGATAATAAATAAGTAAATCTGTGAGGGCAATGATGCTGCTATTGATTTAATGACCATTATCATTGCCCTTCTTTCTATATTTAAGGAGGAGTACGCATGGTTCTTTCAGAAAAATATGAAATGCTGAGAAAGAATTTCCGTAATTTTGCTGAAACTGAATTTACAAAGGAAATCCAGGACAGACTGGATGCAACCGGAGAATTTGATGAAGAGCTGTATGCCAAGATGGCAAAATACGGATTTACCGGTGTAAAAATTCCAAGAGAGTATGGCGGACAGGGAGCAGATACGCTGACCTATATGATTATGGGTGAGGAATTTGCAAGAGTGATGCCGGTTGCCACAATTTATGTCAATACTCCCAATTCCCTTGGTGCAGGGCCGATTTTGATGTGCGGAACAGAGGAGCAGAAGCAGGCGATTCTGCCGGATGTAGCGGCAGGTAAAAAGCATATTGTTTTTGCACTTACCGAGCCTGGTGCCGGCTCCGATGCCGGAAGCATGCAGACCTACGCCGTTGAGGATGGAGATGATTATATCATTAATGGACGTAAGTGCTTTATTTCCGGTGCGCCGTTTGCGGATTATGCTGTGGTTTATGCCAAAACAGACCGTACACAGAAGGGCAGCAAGGGAATCTCAATGTTTATCGTAGATATGAAGACTCCCGGTATCAGCACAGGTAAGCCTGAGGCTAAGATGGGCATCGGCGGTTATCCGACCTCGGATATCAGCTTTGACAATGTACGGGTAAACAAGAAATGGCTTCTCGGACCAAAGGACAAGGGCTTCCAGACGGCACTTAAGACACTGAATGGTGGACGTCTCGGGGTAGCCGCTCAGTCCCTCGGACTTGCACAGGGATGCCTGGAAGAAGCGATCAAGTACTCCAAGGAAAGAGTTCAGTTTGGTCGTCCGATCTGCAAGAACCAGGCGGTCAGCTTTGCAATTGCAGAAATGGCAACAGAGATTGAAGCAGCGAGATGCATGGTTTATACGGCGGCGCAGGAAATGGATGCCGGAGTTAAGGATAATTACATTAAGTGTGCAATGTGCAAGTACTATGCTGCAGAGATGGCAAACCGTGTTGCATATAAGGCACTTCAGATCTTTGGAGGTTATGGATATATAAAGGAATATAAGATCGAGCGCATGTATCGTGATGCCAGAATCTTCAGTATTTATGAAGGCACAAGTCAGGTTCAGCAGATGGTAATCTCTGGCGCGCTGTTACATTGATGGGAGGAATCGGACATGAGAATTTATGTATGTGCTAAGCAGGTTCCGGATACATCAGGCAAGGTTGCGGTTAAGGAAAACGGTACTTTGGACCGTGCTTCCATGGCAACCATCACCAATCCGGATGATATGAATGCAGTCGAGGCTGCACTGGAGCTCAAGGATGCTACAGGCTGTCAGGTCACGGTTGTTACCATGGGACC
>DJXY01000034.1 GCA_002449915.1 Oribacterium sp. UBA6992 | reverse complement strand
CGTGAACGTCTTGCCGGAACCGGTGACACCGAGGAGCACCTGATCACGGATTCCCGCCTTCAGGTTCGCGACAATACTGCGTATGGCCTCGGGCTGATCTCCGGTGGGTTTGTAGTCGGAATGTAATTTAAATGAATGATGTTCCATTGCATGCTCCATGTGATTCGTGCGTGACAATAATTTCAATAAAGGCGATTTAAGTAAAGGAATTATACCACTGAATGTGCATGACAGCCATAAAAGATAGCTATTCGCTTTTATGGAAAAAGCAGTGTACACTGACGATACATAAATACGCTATTATACTGTCAAAATAATGCTGATATAAAAAGGAGCCGTGTTATGAATTTTAAAATTGTAACTATCCCCGGAGACGGTATTGGTCCGGAAATTGTACGTGAAGCGCAGAAAGTGCTTGAAAAGGTGGCAACGGTCTATGGACATAAGTTTTGCTTTGAAAAGGTACTGATGGGAGGATGCTCCATTGATGCGTATGGCGAGCCGCTTACGGATGAAACCATTGAAACCTGCAAGAGCGCGGATGCTGTGCTGATGGGCTCCATTGGAGGGAAGGTAGGACAGTCCAGCTGGTATGAGCTTCCGCCGGAGAAGCGTCCGGAGGCAGGACTTCTCAAGCTTCGGAAATCGCTTGGTCTCTTTTGCAATCTAAGACCGGCACATCTCTATCCGGAGCTTAAAAAAGCATGTCCGCTCAGAGAGTCCATTGCCGATCAGGGCTTTGATGTAATGATGGTCCGGGAATTGACGGGCGGACTGTATTTCGGCACACGCAAAACGGAAGTGGTCGACGGGGAAGAGGTCGCCACAGATACGTTGGTCTACCATGATTATGAAATCCGCAGGATTGCGGAAAAGGCATTTGAAATTGCGTCCAAGAGACAGTGCCATGTAACCTCTGTAGATAAAGCCAATGTGCTGGACTCCTCCAGACTCTGGAGGAAAATTGTAACAGAGGTAGGCAAGGCGCATCCGGATATTGCACTCGATCATGCCCTGGTAGATTCTACAGCGATGCAGCTGGTACGAAATCCCGGACAGTTTGATGTGGTCGTGACCGAAAATATGTTTGGAGATATTCTGTCAGATGAGATGGCAGAGATTGCGGGATCCCTGGGAATGCTTCCATCCGCATCTCTCCGTGAGGATAGTTTTGGACTTTATGAGCCGAGTGGCGGATCTGCGCCTGATATTGCCGGTCTCAATGTTGCCAATCCTCTGGCTACTATTTTGTCTGCTGCCATGCTGCTCCGGTATTCCTTTAATTTAAGCAAAGAGGCGGATGCTGTGGAGGCAGCTGTAGCGGAAACATTGACGGCTGGTTTACGCACTGCGGATATTATGGAGGATGGTGTTTCCGGACTGACCCGGCTGTCTACCTCGGAGATGGGAGACCAGGTTGCCGCAAGGATCCGGTAACCTGGCAGGTTGAATTTATTTTTTAGCATGATTGCAGGAGAGCTTCCGTCACAGTGACGGGGGCTCTTTTATGTTGTACTAATGTGAATACATAAAAAATATTTATTATGTATATAAATGTAAACGGTGGTATTATAGCATCATATCCGAAAAGGAATATAAATCATAAGAGATATAATGTATAATTATATCTTTACTAAAGGAGATATGGATATGAGCAGAGTTTACAACTTCAGTGCAGGTCCGGCAGTTCTGCCGGAGGAGGTCCTCAGAAAAGCAGCGGAAGAGATGCTGGATTATCATGGGTGTGGAATGTCTGTCATGGAGATGTCACATCGTTCCAAGGATTTCCAGGATATCATCGACCAGTGCGAGGCGGATATCCGGGAGCTGATGGGGATCCCTGATAACTATAAGGTACTGTTTCTCCAGGGCGGTGGAAACACACAGTTTGCTATGGTGCCGATGAACCTCATGCAAAACAAGGTTGCGGATTACATTGTAACCGGAAACTGGGCTAAGAAGGCCGCGAAAGAAGCGGAGCTTTATGGCAAGGTGCACGTTGTTGCAAGCTCTGCGGATAAAAACTTTACCTATATTCCGGACCTTTCGGATCTTCCGATTGATGAGGATGCGGATTATGTATATATCTGCCAAAACAATACCATCTATGGCACAACAATCCGGGAACTTCCGAATACCAAGGGCAAGGACCTCGTGTCAGATGTATCCTCCATGTTTCTCTCCGAACCGATGGATGTTTCCCGCTATGGCATTGTGTGGGGCGGTGTACAGAAAAACGTAGGCCCGGCAGGCGTCACGATTGTCATTATCCGGGAGGATTTGATCCGGGAGGATGTACTTCCGTTTACACCTACCATGCTTCGTTATAAGACTCACGCAGACAAGGGATCAATGTATAACACTCCACCTTGCTACAATATTTATATCTGCGGGCTCGTGTTCCAGTGGCTTAAGGAGATGGGCGGACTTGAGGTTATGAAAGAGCGGAATGAAAGGAAAGCCAAGGTGTTGTATGATTTCCTTGATCAGTCCCGCATGTTCCATGGAACTGTAGTACCTAAAGATCGTTCTCTTATGAATGTTCCCTTTGTTACAGGAGATAAGGATCTCGATGCAAAGTTTATTGCAGAGTCCTCTGCCGCAGGCTTTAAAAACCTCAAGGGACATCGTACCGTCGGAGGTATGAGAGCATCGCTCTACAACGCAATGCCATATGAAGGGGTCGTAAAGCTTGTTGAATTTATGGATCAGTTTGAAAAGGAGAATCATAAGGCATGAAGGACCGTAAAATTTTTTGCTTAAACAATATCAGCCGTGTCGGAACCGGAAAATTCCGTAAGGGCTACACACTCGTAGACCAGATGGAGGAAGCAGCAGGAGTCCTCGTCAGATCTCAGGATATGCATGACATGGCATTCCCAAAGACTCTGCGCGCGATCGGGCGTGCAGGAGCCGGGGTTAATAATATCCCTCTGATCGACTGCGCGGAGCATGGCATTGTAGTATTTAATACACCAGGCGCCAATGCCAATGCCGTGAAGGAACTCGTGATTTCAGGGCTCATGATGGCAAGTCGGGATATCCTGGGCGGAGCTGACTGGGTAAAGGCCAATGCACAGGATCCGGACATTCAGAAAAAGGCGGAGAAGGCAAAAAAGAACTTTGCCGGTGTGGAAATCAAGGGTAAGAAGCTTGGCGTCATCGGACTCGGAGCAATCGGTGTACTGGTAGCCAATGCGGCGGTAGATCTCGGAATGGAGGTGTACGGCTATGATCCCTATCTCTCTGTAGCATCCGCATGGAATCTCTCGCAGAAGGTGCATCACACTGCGCTCACCGAGGAACTGTTTGCCAAGTGCGATTATCTTACGATCCATGTGCCGGCAACGGACTCCACTAAGGGAATGCTTAACAAAAAGGCTTTCCAGCAGATGAAGGATGGTGTGCGGATCCTCAACTTTGCAAGAGATACGCTTGTGAATGATGACGATATGGCGGAAGCTCTGTCACAGGGCAAGGTTAAGGTCTATGTTTCCGATTTTCCTAACCCAAAGGTTGCCAATATGCCCGGAGCGGTTGTACTGCCACACCTTGGCGCATCCACCGAGGAAGCAGAGGATAACTGCGCGGTGATGGCGGTTGAAGAGATTCAGGACTATCTGGATAACGGAAACATTCACCATAGCGTTAATTTCCCGGATACAGAAATGGGGATCTGCCAGACCGATGGCAGAATCGCGATCCTCCATAGAAATGTGCCCAACATGCTGGGACAGATTACAAGAGCTCTGGGAGATGCCGGCATCAATATCGCAGGCATGCAAAACAAATCCCGCGGTCAGTATGCATACACACTGATGGATATTGACAGACATCTTACAGATGAGGGCTTTACCAACCTGCAGCAGATTGAGGGCATTCTGAGAGTAAGGAAAATCAAGTAAGTAGGTAAGCTTTGCGAAGGGCTCTGCCTTGAGTTGCCCGCTTTATGCGATAAAATACAATGATGCGGCTTTGATAAACAGGCTTTGTATGTTATTATGTTAACACACATTTGCTGAGCTGAATGTGAAATTATCAGGAGGCGTAGAGTATGAATATTTTATTTGTTGTTCCGGTGCTGGGTGTACTGGCACTGATCTTTGCCGGCTATCAGGCAGGCAGAGTTTCCGGAACAGAAGCGGGAAATGACCGGATGAAGGAAATCGCCGGAGCCATTTCCGAGGGTGCCCATGCATTCCTCTTTTCGGAATATAAGATTCTGATTATTTTTGTTGCCGTGCTGTTTGTAGCAATCGGACTTGGAACCGGATCCTGGGTTACTGCAGTCTGCTTTGTGTTTGGAGCACTGTTTTCAACACTTGCAGGATATTTCGGTATGACGGTTGCAACCAAGGCCAATGTCCGGACAGCAAATGCAGCGATGACCCATGGCATGAATCATGCACTTCAGATTGCATTTGCAGGTGGTTCGGTTATGGGCATGTGCGTTGCAGGCTTCAGTGTAGTCGGAGTCTCTCTTATTTATCTTATTACAGGAAATGTAGGAGTGCTCTCCGGATTTTCCCTTGGCGCATCCTCCATTGCATTGTTTGCGCGTGTTGGAGGTGGTATCTATACTAAGGCTGCGGACGTTGGAGCGGATCTTGTAGGTAAGGTAGAAGCGGGCATCCCGGAGGATGATCCGAGAAATCCTGCTGTTATTGCGGATAATGTTGGAGACAACGTCGGCGATGTTGCCGGTATGGGTGCGGATCTTTTTGAGTCTTACGTCGGCGCGCTGGTTTCTGCCTTGACTCTGGGAATCGCCTATTATCAGGTTGCGGGTGCCCTGTATCCCCTGCTTCTTGCTGGCTGCGGACTGGCTGCCTGCATCATCGGTTGCTTCTTTGTAAAGGGCGATGATAAGACGGATCCGCATAAATCGCTGAATCGCGGTACCTATATTGCAAGTGCTCTGGTGCTTGTGATTTCGGTTGTTCTTTCTGTTATGATCTTCCATACCATTTCCGCCGCGGTTGCGGTTATCTCCGGACTTCTGGTCGGTCTTGTGATTGGTATGATTACCGAGTATTACACATCCGGAGACTACAAGCCGGTACAGGAGATTGCCAAGGAGTCCGAGACCGGAGCAGGCACCAATATTATTTCAGGCCTTGCTGTTGGTATGCGCTCTGCAGCAATCCCGGTGCTTCTGATCTGTGTAGGTATCTTTATTTCCTTCCAGGTGATGGGACTGTATGGCATTGCTCTTTCTGCTGTAGGTATGCTTTCAACAACAGCCATTACTGTTGCGGTAGACGCGTATGGACCGATCGCGGATAATGCTGGTGGTATTGCCGAGATGTCCGGTCTGGATGAGTCTGTCCGGGATATCACAGATAAGCTGGACGCGGTTGGAAATACTACAGCAGCCATGGGTAAGGGTTTTGCCATTGGCTCTGCGGCGCTTACAGCGCTTGCCCTGTTTGTTTCCTATGCAGAGGCAGTCGGTCTCAAGTCTATTGATATCCTCAATAACCGTGTTACGATCGGACTTATGATTGGCGGCATGCTGCCGTTCCTTTTCAGCGCATTTACGATGAGTTCGGTTTCCAGAGCTGCATATACGATGATTGAGGAAGTACGCAGGCAGTTCCATGCAGATGCTGGGATTCTTGCCGGAACCTCCCGTCCGGACTATACCTCCTGCGTAGCTATTTCTACACAGGCAGCCCTCAGGGAAATGATTATTCCTGGAGTGCTGGCGGTATTTGCGCCGCTCGCTGTTGGTTTGCTGCTGGGACCGGAAGCTCTCGGCGGACTGCTCGCCGGCGCACTTGTTGCAGGCGTTATGATGGCAATTTTTATGTCCAATTCCGGTGGAGCCTGGGATAATGCCAAGAAGTATATCGAGGAAGGACATCATGGCGGTAAGGGCAGCGAAGCGCACAAGGCAGCAGTTGTTGGTGATACCGTAGGTGATCCGTTTAAGGATACTTCCGGACCATCCATTAACATCCTTATCAAGCTGATGACGATTATTTCTCTGGTATTTGCGCCACTTTTCTTAAGTGTAGGCGGTATCCTTTAATCTAAATTGTATAATCAAGCCTGCCGGGTCCATCCCGGCAGGCTCTTTTAAAAAGCATAAGCTATTTTATGTAAAGGAGCAGAGTTCATGGCAGTGATTAAACCATTTCGCGCGATACGACCGACAGCTCAATTTGCAGAGCAGGTTGCGGCGCTTCCGTATGATGTGTATTCCCGGGCAGAGGCTAGAGCAGCCGTGCAGGGCAAACCGCTTTCCTTCCTTAATATAGATCGTCCGGAGACACAGTTTCCGGAGCAGCAGGATATGTATGCACCGGAGGTATATCAAAAGGCATCTGAGATGCTGGATCAGGAAATCCGGGATGGAGTTTTTATCCAGGATGCAGAGCCATGCTATTATGTTTACGAGCTTACCATGGACGGCAGAACGCAGACAGGTATTGCGGCGCTCTCTTCGATTGATGATTATTTAAACAATGTATGTAAGAAACATGAAAATACGGTTGCCGAGAAGGAGCAGGACAGAATACATCATGTGGATGTCTGCTCCTGTCAGACGGGCCCGATTTTCCTTGCGTATCGAGGCGAAACCAAAATAAATGACATTGTAATGGAGACCAAGAAGACCGAAGCCCTATATGATTTTACTTCAGAGGATTGCATTCGCCACAGAGTTTTCAGAATATCGGATCCGGATACGGTCAACAGACTGCAGGGATATTTCACTGAGATTCCGGCAACCTATATTGCGGATGGACACCACAGAGCAGCCTCGGCAGTGAAGGTCGGGCTTAAGAGAAGGGCAGAACATCCGGATTATGATGGCTCAGAGGAATTTAACTATTTCCTGTCGGTGCTCTTTCCTGATGAAGAGCTTAAGATCATGGACTACAACCGGGTTGTGAAGGACCTGAATGGATACTCAGCGGAAGATTTTATGATTTCTGTTGAGGAAAATTTTCAGGTTTTCCATATTAAAGAAGCTTTTAAACCGAGAGTGAAGGGCGAGATCTGCATGTACCTGGGTGGAGAATGGTTTCTCATCCGGGAGAGAGAGGCTCTTATGGAGGAGAGAAGCGAGGACCCTGTTAAAACGCTGGATGTTTCGCTTCTACAGGATGAGATTCTGAAGCCGCTTCTCGGCATCGGTGATCCGAGGACGGATCAGAGAATTGAGTTTGTCGGAGGAATCCGGGGACTTAAGGAGCTTGAAAAAAGAGTCAGCCGCTACACGTATCAGCATGCCATGGATGGAACGCTGGAGGAAACAGGTCCGGCAGTTGCATTCGCAATGCATCCGACCAGTATTTCGGAGCTTCTCAATGTGGCAGATCATGGACTGCTTATGCCGCCGAAATCCACCTGGTTTGAACCTAAGCTCAGGAGCGGTATCTTTTTACATCGCATTGAAAGGTGATTGCAGCGTGATCGTAAGCTGCCCCGGGGGATGTTTGAACCTGGGGGCAGGTACATAAAGCGGCTGCTTCCTGAGGTTAAGTTTACACTTATTTCATAACAGTCACCTTGATTTATCCGACTATGCCCCGTATAATAAATTGAAAACTGTTTTTATTTTATGACAGTTAAATACCAGGCGCAAAACAGGAGATATGGATGGATAATAATGACAACAGAGGCGATGGTGGAAGGTTCCGAAATACCAATTCAGGGCAGACATTTCTGATTCTGATCATTGCGGCAGTCGTTACCTTCTTTATATATACAATGGTAAGGCAGTTTTTTGTATCCGGGGTAAGTCAGGAGCTAAGCTACTCTGAGTTTATCCAGATGGTGGATAACGACCAGGTAAAAGAGGTGCGCTGGGGAGATAACCAGATCACAATCACGCCTAAATACAATGCGCTTGACAACAGCAGCGGCACGTCAGACACGTACCAGCAGTTTCTGAACCAGAGCGGCATGACCTTTTATGTGGTACCGGTCAATGCAGATGCGGCAAATCTTGTGGACCGGATGCTGAAGCATAATGTCGTGATTTATAAAAACAAGCCTGATAATACCGGCTATATCATGGAGACATTGATCGGACTTGTGCTTCCGTTTGTGCTGCTTTTTGTGATCATGAATATGACCATGAAGCGGATGGGAAGTGGCGGCGGAGTGATGGGAGTCGGCAAATCCACAGCCAAGATGTATATGCAGAAGGAAACCGGCGTCAGTTTTAAGGATGTTGCCGGTGAAGATGAGGCAAAGGAAAGCCTGATTGAGATTGTGGATTTCCTGCATAATCCTGCAAAATATAAGGCGGTTGGAGCAAAGCTCCCTAAGGGCGCACTGCTGGTAGGCCCTCCGGGGACCGGTAAAACCTTGCTTGCCAAGGCAGTTGCCGGTGAGGCACAGGTCCCATTTTATTCTCTTTCTGGTTCTGACTTTGTAGAAATGTTTGTCGGAGTCGGTGCAAGCCGTGTAAGAGATTTATTTAAGCAGGCTTCGCAAACGGCACCCTGCATTATCTTTATTGATGAGATTGATGCAATTGGTAAAACCCGTGATACCCGTTACGGTGGTAATGATGAGCGGGAGCAGACGTTGAACCAGTTGCTTTCCGAGATGGATGGCTTTGATGCCTCCAAGGGCATCATGGTTATGGGAGCAACAAACCGTCCGGAGATTTTAGATCCTGCGTTGCTGAGACCCGGCAGATTTGACCGACGCGTCATTGTTGAAAAGCCGGATTTAAAGGGACGTGTCAATATTTTAAAGGTACATGCCAGGGACATCCAGTTGGATGATTCTGTAGATTTTAACGAGATTGCGCTGGCAACCTCGGGAGCTGTAGGCGCGGATCTTGCCAATATGGTAAATGAAGCAGCCATTACCGCTGTGAAGCATGGCAGATCAAAGGTCTCTCAGGCGGATCTGTTTGAAGCGGTTGAGGTTGTGCTTGTTGGTAAGGAAAAGAAGGACCGGATCCTTAGCCAGGAAGAACGTAGAATTGTGTCCTATCATGAGGTAGGGCATGCGCTTGTTTCCGCGATCCAAAAGGATTCCGAGCCGGTGCAGAAGATTACGATTGTACCGAGAACCATGGGTGCGTTAGGCTATGTAATGCAGGTTCCGGAGGAGGAGAAGTACCTCAATACAAAAAGCGAGCTGCTAGCCATGCTTGTCGGGCTTCTGGCAGGCAGGGCTGCGGAGGAAATTGTCTTTGATACCGTGACAACCGGTGCAGCCAATGATATTGAGAGAGCAACCAAGATTGCCCGTGCGATGGTTACGCAGTACGGTATGTCTGAGCGCTTTGGACTGATGGGTCTGGCAACACAGGAAAATATGTATCTTACCGGCAGGACGGTTATGAACTGTGGAGATGATACTGCTACAGAGGTCGATAAGGAGGTCAGCAGCCTGCTGAAATCCTGCTATAATGAGGCAAAAAGAATTTTAAGCGAGAACCGCTATGCGCTGGACCGGATTGCAGAGTTTCTGATTGAGAGGGAAACCATCACCGGTAAGGAGTTTATGCAGATTCTCCATGATGTGCAAAGAGAGCATGCTGCCGCTACGGGTCAGAGCCCTGATGCTGCTGTATCCAGTAACCATCCAGAGGTGCCGGACGTTGTCTCCGGGGTAGAGAACATTCAGGAAAGAGCTAAGGCGCTGGAAGCAGACGTACGTAAGGCTGAGCAGAATACAAGTGGAGGCAAGCGAAGCTTTGAGGAGGTAAGAGCAGCTTACACGCATTGTGCGG
>DJXY01000039.1 GCA_002449915.1 Oribacterium sp. UBA6992 | reverse complement strand
GTCGGTAATGGAAATAACATTGGTCGGGATATATGCGGATACATCACCATCCTGCGTCTCAATAATCGGTAGTGCAGTGATCGAACCGCCGCCCAGCTTCTCAGACAATCTAGCGGATCTCTCCAGGAGTCTGGAATGCAGATAAAATACATCACCGGGATATGCTTCACGACCGGGAGCCCGTCCCAAAAGCAGGGAAAGCGCACGATACGCCACTGCATGCTTGGAAAGATCATCATAAACAATCAGCACATCCTGACCCTTATGCATGAAATACTCTGCAAGAGAGGTTGCTGCGTACGGAGCGATATACTGAATCGGTGCCGGATCCGCGGCGGTAGCTGCCATGACGCAGGTATACTTCATCGCGTCATGCTTTCTCAGGTTCTCCACCAGTGCGGCAACCGTAGATTCCTTCTGTCCGATGGCAACATAGATACAGATACAGTTCTTACCCTTCTGATTAAGAATTGTATCCATTGCTATCGAGGTTTTACCGGTCTGACGGTCACCAATGATCAGCTCTCTCTGCCCACGTCCGATCGGGAACATGGAATCAATCGCAAGGATACCTGTCTCCAGCGGCTGATTTACCGGCTGACGGTCAATGATGCCCGGTGCCGGCTGCTCGATCGCGCGGTACTCCTCTCCATGGATCGGTCCGATGCCATCAATCGGATTTCCAAGTGCATCTACAACTCTGCCGAGATATTCCTCTCCGACAGGGATACCTGCCATCTGACCAGTCCGGATACCTCGATCGCCCTCGCTCAGTCCGCCGTCATCTCCAAGCAGAATAACACCAATCCGATCCTTCTCAATGTTCTGCACCATACCCATAGTGCCATTGTCAAAGCGGATCAGCTCACCATACATGGCATGGTCAAGACCGTTCATCTGTGCAATGCCGTCACCAATGGTGACAATAAAGCCGATCTCCTTTTTCTCTACGCGGACGCCGAAATCTGAAATACTGCTTCTCAGAATCGTCAGGATATCCGCATCACTCTGCAGTGAAGAGCGGGTTTCCTGTAGTTCTTTAAGGAACTGATCTCTCCGTCCCTTGGTACTCCAGTCATACTGATCATGCCCTACTTCCAGGATAAATCCTCCTCCAAGAGAAGGTTCCTCCTTCATGGTGAAGCTGAAATGTGTTGTCTGATACTTATCCTTAACAAATTTCTGGATTTCCAGAAGCTGACGCTCCGATGGTTTTGTAACATAAAAGAGCTTGACATTCAGCTGCTTCTCCGACTCACTTTTCATGATCCGGTACTGATCCGCAACCTCCGGCCAGTCCTTTATTTCATTATTATCGCAGAGAATCTTTAAAATGCTCCTGATCTCTGCGGGAAATACGCTGTCAATCACCTCGTGCCGTTTCACCAGCGGAACCGTCGGATCGGACAGCGATGAAGAGGTTTCTGGAAGCACCTCAAAAATATGGGTGGTTTCCTGGATCACTTCTTCCGGAACCCTGAGCTGAATCAGCTTCTCAGCCTGTTCTTTTGCGGTTTCTGTCATTCTGTTCAGCCTTTCTTTGTTTCTTCATTTTGCAGGAAACGATCATACAGTTTCTGATCGTTTTCATGAGAATCCTGAGCCGATGCCATACGGTATGCTGCCTCTGCTACAAGCTCAGCAACCTCCTTCTGCACCTTCTCCCGCTTTTCCGCGGCTTCCTTCTCTGCCTGTATGCCTGCATCCTTGATGATTTTATCCGCCTTCCGGTTTGCGTTCTCAATGATCTCATCATATTCATGAGACGCGTCAATTCTTGCCTGATTGAGCGTTTTCTGACGCTCGGCATCAATAGATGCCATGGAGCTTTCATACTGCTGCTTCAGCTTCTCGGCATCAAGCTTTGTTTCCTCTGCTTTCTGGTAGGTTGCGTCAATCTCTGCCTTACGCTCGTTTAAAACCTTGCGAACCGGCTTAAACAGAAACTTCTTCATCAGAAAGACAAGAAACAGAAGATTGACAATCGTAAATAAAAGATTGATATCTACTCGTAACATGTTTCCTCCGTCCCTTCATGTCAATGTATTTGTCTGATCCCAGGTCCTTATTTCAGGAAGAAAATAATCAGAATACCAAGTACAAATCCATAAATGGCGGTTGCCTCTGCAAGGGCACATCCAAGCAGCAGGATCCTCATGATCTTGCTGTCTGCTTCCGGCTGTCTTGCGATCGCCTCTGCAGCCTTACCAGTTGCAAAACCAATTGATACACCTGCACCGATGCAAGCCAGTGCTGCCAAACCTGCTCCAATAGCTGTTACGTTCATGTTCATATCCTCCGTAAAACCTTATTCCACGGCATCCTGGATAAACAGTGATGTCAGAAATACAAAAACATAGGCCTGAATCAGACCATCAAAAATATCAAAATAGAGACTAAAGATTGCCGGTATACCGACAGGCACCACCAGCTTGATCAGCTCCATGATGACAAAAGCTCCCAAAACATTGCCAAAAAGTCTCATACAGAGAGACAGCGGCCGGATGACAATCTCCAGAATGTTGATCGGCGTCACAATGGCCACCGGCTGCGCAAAGCTTTTAAGCCATTTGCCCATACCCTTCCTGCGAATGCCGGCATACTCAATAAGCACGATACTCATGACTGACAGAGCAATCGTTACATTGAGATCCTTTGTCGGCGGCTTCAGTCCAAAAAGGCCGATCACATTGGAAAATGCAATATAGAGCAGTATCACCGAAATATAGGTGCTGTACTGCTTTGCCTTGTCTCCGAGCATCCCCTCCGTAAAATGGTCAAGCCAAGTCACAATGAGCTCGGCAATCTGCTGTTTTTTACCGGGGTTCCTCACAGTAAGCCCGGAACCAAGATAAACCGACAGCATAACCAGCACGGCCATAATGACCCATGTTACCGCAACGGACTCGGAGATAGGGATTCCTCCAAGAACAGGAATGGTAAACACCGTGTTAACATTCAGTTCCTCAAGGAGCGCCGATGCGAGTTTTTCCATTAAATTCACCTCCGCTTCTTTGCTGACTGCACAATAATATAGCAGCAGAATCATACTTTCCCTATTATAGTCTTGCTTTCAGTATTCACAAGACGTATTATTTGTATGTCATCTATATCAAATTGATATGTATGTATCAAAGTCAGCTAAATTGTGTTACCTTTTTTTGTATAAAATGTTTATGGCATTATACATGGAGCATCACATGATCACCTACGACTACTACCGAATTTTTTATTATGTTGCTTCCTGCCGCAGTCTTACAAAGGCTGCCAGGATCCTTGGCAATAACCAGCCCAATATCACAAGAAGCATGAACAACCTGGAGTCGGAGCTTGGCTGCAAGCTGATGCAGCGCAGTAACCGCGGCATCACACTGACTCCAAACGGCAAGGCACTATTTGAGCATGTGGCGATTGCATTTGACCAGCTGGAATCCGGCGAACGCGAAATCCGCCAGGATCTCAATATGGAGAGTGGTCATGTCACCATTGCCGCTTCCGAAACCTCCCTCCGGGTTCTGCTGCTTCCTGTCCTCCGGAACTTCCAGCTGAAATTTCCGGAAATCCACATCAGTATTTCCAATCACGCAACTCCGCAGGCAATCCGGACACTACAGAGCGGACTTGCCGACTTTGCGATCGCCACTACTCCTCTCGATATCCGCCAGCCTCTGATTGCGGAACCTCTCTGTGATTTCCGGGAAATCCCAATCGCAGGGCTGAAATACGTCGATCTTGAATCCGAAACGCTGACCCTCAAGGATTTAAAAAAATACCCTCTTATCAGTGTCGGCAGAAACACCGGTACCCGGGAGTTCTATGTAAAATACTTTATGGATCATCATCTTTCTTTCCATCCGGAGCTGGAAGCCTCCTCAACCGATCAGATTCTGCCCATGGTAGAGTATAATTTAGGCATCGGCTTCTATCCAGAGGACCTTGCCCGGGACGCCATCAACCGGAAGCGCATCTGTCCGCTCCATCTGACGGAGGACATCCCGGAGCGTACCTTCTGCCTTGTTATGGATCAAACCCATGTGATGAGTACCGCCGCAAGACGCCTGATCACAGATATCCGCCATTTCACACAGATAAAAAAGAACCCTCCCGAAGGAGAGTCCTTAGATTTTGCATAAATATTTTATATATATGCATATTAAGCTATCGCTGTATCGTGATGCCTGTAAACCGCATCGCCGTATCTCAGTTTGCCGCTGTGGTACTTACCGTAATAGACGATCCCAGCGCACTGATGGTGCCCGTCGGTGTATTGGCTGATAAGGCTGTGGAAGTCCCGCTGCTTGTCGTATTGAATGATCCCGCAGTGGAAGCTCCGCCGGATGCTGCAGAGCCGGAGCCTGCTCCGGTCGCTGCGGCAGAAGCCGTGGTTGCTGCAGATTCCTTTGGCTTTGCATACTGCTTGGAAATGTAAGCATCCTGACCATTGTAATCAATAATGATCCACTCTGTATCATAATCGCCCTTATATGTAATCTCCGTATCCGGATCAAGCACATCCAGCACCTGTGAGTTATCCGTGCTTGGTGCCGTACGGACTCTGACACCTGCAGTGGTTACCCATGTAGCGGAAATTGCTGCAGTAGTTTCGGGTTCCGTCGTTTCCGGAACGGTAGTCTCTGCAATGGTTGCCATGGTCTGCTGCTCTGTGCTTGCCGCAGCCGTTGTCTCGACCACCTTACTGCCGCCGCTCATAAGTACACGAATCAGAATCACAAACAGCAGAACACACGCCACCGGAATCAGCACCCGGAGGATGCGGTACAGATCAATCTCCTGTGATGTCTGGCGGTTACGATCCGATCTCCTGTTTCCGGAGGATCCTCTCCGTCTCTGCCCCTGCACTGTCTGCCGTCTGACTGCCTGAGCGGATCGTGCGTTATCGCTTGACCGCACCGGTCTTGAGGGTCTGCCAGAGGTTCTTGCTGTGCGTACCGTCCGGGAACCGGAAACGGAACGTCGCATCTCTCTCGCCCGATCCGTACCAGCACCGGATCTTCCATTGGAAGTGCTGCGATCCCGGCTTCTATCAATTGGAATATCCAGCCCACCAATCCTCGGCGCATCCGCATATGCCCCGGAGTGGATGACTCTCGAAGCCACGATGGTATCCTCCGGCATAGAGGCGGTGGCATCCGCCGCAGTGCTTTCAGCGTCTGCCTCCCTACTCTCCGGTTCCATATCCTCATTGCTCTCTCTTTCCGACCCGTGCAGTGTCCTCTGATTGGCGTCCACATATGCCTCCAGCTCCTCGCGGATCAGCGAAAAAGATTCATTCGCCGCCTGCGCACTGACACTACTTCCTTCCTCTGCTTCTTTTGCATAGGAAACTATGGCATGATAATGATCCTGTGTTTTTTTGGAAATATACCGGCCCTCAAACAGCTGATCAATATCCTGCTCAAGTGACTCGCTTACGAGACAGGCTTTATCTACCTGCAGACGGACAATCGTTTTAAGAATCTCCTGATTGAGGATCATAGATTCCCGGTACTGTCCGTTTAGGATCTCCTTCTGAACTGTATTAAGCTGTACGCGGATATTTCCCCAGATACTTTTATCTCTTGGTGTAGGCATTTACACGACCTCCTCCGGTCTGCTGCCGGATTATGTATAAAATGCAATAACAAAGCGTTAAACTTCCTTAAATTTACGCTTTATTATAACAATTCATCATTTTTGTCAAATACATTTTTAGTATACAAAAAATTATTTTCATATTCAAGGGAGCATCCGCCGTTTTGCCTAATTTAAAATTAGTGACACAAAATATTGTTAAAATCGTAAACTCATGATAGAATGCCCGCAGCGTATGACATGGCAAATGTCAGAAAAACGGCTCCTGCATCCGGGGAAATCAACAAATTTACACCTGTTGTTTCCTATATAAATGTGCAGAGCTTCTGTTGATGCAAAGGCTAATATAAGAATAAAGGAAAACACATGAGACTACGTCATATTACCGGATCCGAGGATATGGTCGCCGGATCAGAGTTTGTTACCCATGAACCGGAAAAACTTAAAGGCCGCTGGGCATCCGATGTATTTCATAATGATCATCCCATCCATATAGAAATCGGCATGGGGAAAGGACAGTTCATCACAAAGCTTGCGGCGCTCAATCCGGGAATCAATTACATCGGCATCGAGCGGTATGATACCGTGCTTTTAAAAGCGATCCGGAAGCGGGAAGATGCAGTCCGGCAGGGTGCAGAGCTCTCTAATCTCACATTTATAAGCATTGACGCAAGACTTTTAAATGATGTATTTGCTGAAGGTGAGGTTAATCGGATCTATCTTAATTTTTCAGACCCCTGGCCCAAGGATCGCCACGCAAACCGAAGACTGACAAGTCCTATATTTATGGCAATTTATCAGAAGCTTCTTGCTGCCGATGGAATCCTGGAATTCAAAACCGATAATACAGAGCTTTTTGATTACTCTCTCACTTCCATCCCTCAGTCCGGCTGGAAATTAAAATCTGTGACACGGGATCTTCACCATGATGCCGCAATGAATGAAGGAAATATCATGACAGAATATGAGGAGAAATTCAGTGCCAAGGGAAATCCGATCTATAAGCTCGTCGCAGAGCCTGCAGGTAGTTCCAAAGAACTCTGAAATACGGACGAATCGATTAAGCTCCGAAAAAACAGTTTAGACAGGCGACTTTCACCTTACTAGAATCGCAATCTGATTCACTTTTACTTTAAAATGTTTGCTTTTTAAAATATTTTAGAATTTTGCTTGACAATTCCCCTAGGATTTCGTATAGTAAATGAGCGCTGTGAAACAGCCCACTGAGATGCGCCTTTAGCTCAGCTGGTAGAGCAGTAGACTCTTAATC
>DJXY01000147.1 GCA_002449915.1 Oribacterium sp. UBA6992 | reverse complement strand
GCAAGAGACTTCCGCTCTGCCTGCGGGATGCCCAGCTTATCAAAGGTTTCCTTGATATCCTTAGGAACCTCGTCCCAGTCCGCCGTCATCTTGGTTTTGGGCTTTACATAAGTAACAATGTTATTCATATCCAGTCCGTCAATGGAAGGGCCCCACTGCGGAACCTGCTTTTTATTATATATTTCAAGCGACTTCAGGCGGAACTCACGCATCCACTCCGGATCGCCCTTTTTTTTTGAAATTTCCTCTACAATCTCCGGTGTCAGACCTTCCTGGATTTTATAGAAATCCGTATCTTTTTCTTCATACCGGAAATCATACATGGAACGGTCAATATCTCTGACCTCAGCTTTTTCCTTTGCCATCGGTATCTCCTTCAATTACTGCTTGACAAACTCCTCAAATCCCTGCTCGTTAATCTTATCCACAAGATCGGCATTTCCCTCTGCTCTCATGGTTCCGTTGACAATGACATGCGTCTTGTCTACATGCAGAGCCTCCAGGATTCTGGTCGAGTGCGTGATAATAATCAGCGCGCCATCCATAGATTTCTGGTATTCCTCGACACCCTTGGATACCGTACGTACCGCATCCACATCCAGACCGGAGTCCGTTTCATCCAGGATTGCAAGTGACGGCTTCAGCATAAGCAGCTGCAGAATCTCAGCTTTTTTCTTTTCTCCTCCGGAAAATCCTACATTAAGATCTCTGTCCGCATACGCCGGATCCATATTGAGGATTTCCATCGCCCGCTTCATCTCCTTCCGGAAGTCCCAGAGGCGAATGTGCTCTCCGGTTCTCTGCTCAAGAGCAGAACGGATGAAGTTGCCAAGTGTGATACCCGGAACCTCCAGCGGGTTCTGGAACGATAAAAACATACCCTTCTTTGCCCTCTTGTCTGTCGGCTCATTGGTGATATCCTCACCTTCAAAAAAGATACTACCGCCAATGATTTTATATTGAGGATTGCCCATAAGTGCATTGCCCAGTGTACTCTTACCGGCACCATTCGGTCCCATCAGTACGTGGGTTTCTCCACGGTTTACTGTTAAGTTCACGCCGTGAAGAATCTCCTTATCTTCTACGGATACTGCCAGATCCTTTACATTCAGTAAATCTGCCATATTTTCCTCCATTAACATACCATAAATAAAACAGATATTAATTATTGATTATAGGATTGCAGAGCCATTTTCAGCCTGCTTAAGGGATTATAGCGCAGGAAAAATCATACCGCAAGATATTTCCTACTTTATATCTAGGATTTTAACAAAAAGTACATAATCCGTTCATTTTAGTTAAGTGATCTCAGGATGGACCGCGCTGCCGAAATACCATTGGCACTCGCCTGCTGCAGCCCTCTGGTAATGCCTGCACCATCACCTATGGCTCTCAATCCTTTCACGGATGTTTCAAAGTCCGCATTGACATTGACCTTATTGGAATAGAACTTGACTTCTACTCCATACAGCAAGGTTTCATCACTTGCGATACCTGGTGTAACCTTGTCCAGTGCCTCCAGCATTTCCTTTAAATCCAGCATGATACGGTACGGAAGCACAAGGCTCAGATCCCCGGGAACCGCATCCTTCAGCGTCGGTACGATATTGTTCCGGTAGAGACGTTCCTCCGTTGTTCGTCTGCCACGCAGGAAATCTCCAAAGGTCTGTACCATGATCTTGCCTCCGCAAAGCATGTTGCTGAGCCTTGCGATATATTTGCCGTATTCGATCGGCTCACGGAAAGGCTTTGTGAAATTTTTAGATACAAGCAGAGCAAAGTTGGTGTTATGAGTCTTAAACTCTTTGGATTTATAGGCATGTCCGTTCACTACCGCAAGCCCGTCGTCATAATACTCCGTTGCAACCTCACCGGACGGATTGGTACAAAAAGTCCGGACCTTGTCGTCAAACGTGCGGGTATGGTAAATCATCTTTGCCTCATAGAGGTTATCATTCAGGAACTGCATGATTTCATCTCTTACCTCGACTCTGACACCAATGTCCACGGTACCCACAGAGGTTTCAATATCATGGCTTCTGCAGATTCCGGAGAACCATTCAGAACCGTCACGTCCGACGGCAGCAACAACCTCTTTGGCATAGAAGCGGTCACCTGCCTCCGTAATCACTCCTCTTGCAGCTCCGTTTTCTATAATAATGTCGTCGACGGAGGTATCAAAAATCATATCCACACCCTGCTCCTCAAGATAATGCTCTATCCGGGTGTAGATCTTATACCCCTCTTCGGTCCCGAGATGCCGGATCGGACATTCAATCAGCTTGATACCGGCGGCAATGGACTTGCGGCGGATTTCCTGGATTTCCTTCTGCTTGTTAAGACCATACACCGTCTTATCCGCACCAAATTTAAGGTAAACCGCATCTGCCTCCTGCATGAGCTTTTCTGTCGTATCATAGCCCAGGATTTCCGGGAGATTTCCTCCCACATCAGGGCTTAAGCTCAGCTTTCCATCGGAGAATGCTCCTGCTCCTGCAAATCCCGTGGTAATGGCACATGGCTTGCAGCCCGCACAGAAATTGGTTCTACGTTTCGGACATACCCGCTTTTCAATCCTTCTTCCTTTTTCTATCATCAGCACTCTGAGATCAGGATTTTCCTCTTTAAGTGTAAGGGCGCAGAACGCACCTCCGGGACCTGCTCCAATAATAATCACGTCATATTGATTTGTATTGTTGTTTTTTTCGTTAATTGTTTCCACCTAGCTGTATTCTCCTGTTTTTTTATTTTATAATGCCCTCTCCATCCCAGGCTGGTACAAAGCTTTCCTTAGCTGCACCGCCCTCCTGTATAAAGGCGTTGGTAACCCCGAGGTTCAGCGCGTAATCCAGCAGCCGGTTATATTCGCGCGCTGTAACCTTGCGGTTAATTTCCGGATACTTCTCAAGTCTTTTAAATGGAGTAAACTGGTGCATAAGACTCAGATAAATCTGATCCTTGTAGGTTTCATAAAGATATTTTACGATGCGTTCTGCATCATGAACCATCCCCGGCATAAGAAGGTGCCGCACAATCACACCGCGCTGCAGCATCTCCCGGTCATCAAATACCGGCTGCGGGCATTGGCGCACCATCTCTTTAAGAGATTCTTTGGCACGCTCAGGATAATCAGCCGCACCGGAATATTTTTTTGCCTTGACGGCATCAATATATTTAAAATCGTCCAGATAGATGTCTGCCAGGCCCTCAAGCCTCCGGATCAGATCCACGGTTTCATATCCGGAGCAGTTTATGACAAAGGGGATCCGTAAGCCCTGGTCACGGGCAGACTGCATGGATGCTGTCAGGATCGGTATATAATGATCCGGTGTGACCAGATTGATATTATTGGCGCCTTGATCCTGCAGCGTAAGGAAAATATCCGTAAGACGCTCCGGGCTAACCTTGATGCCGGCTTCTGCGTGAGCGAGCTCATAATTCTGACAAAACACACACTTCAGCGTACATCCCGAAAAAAACACCGCACCGCTGCCCTCTTTTCCGGAAATACAAGGCTCCTCCCAGAAATGAAGCGCGGCTCTTGCGACATAAATATCAGAGCTTACACCACATACGCCGGTCTGACCCAGATTCCGGTTGACTCTGCAATGTCTCGGGCAGATCGCGCAGGCATCCAGCTCCTGCTTTCCGAAGAGGTCTAGTGTCATGCCTTCGCTCATAAAAGCTCCTCTCCGGGTGCAGTACCTTCCGCAGCTCTCCCCAGATCCAGATCCTCTTTGTCATACCACTCCAGGAAGCTATGCTTTACTCCGCCTTTACGATAGCCAAGGATCGTTGTCGGAGAGAGATTCTCCATCGAGCGGAACAGATTTTTCTCAACAAACGGATTGGTCTTTTTAAGCTCCGCAATCAGTTTTTTGATCTCGAGACGTTTGGAGCTTGTCTGTCCATCGGTATGACAGGTCGTACAGGTATCTGTAAATTTACAAGCACACTGGATAAAATGAAGATGATTGAAATCTCTCCAGGCTTTGATATCCTCCTCCCGGATCAGATACATCGGCCGGATCAGCTCCATCCCCGGGAAATTTGTCGAATGCAGCTTAGGCATCATTGCCTGGAACTGTCCACTGTACAGGATACCCATCAGGATGGTTTCAATCACATCATCGTAATGATGCCCGAGTGCAATCTTATTACATCCAAGCTCAGATGCCTTACGATAAAGATACCCTCGCCGCATACGCGCGCAGATGTAGCAGGGGGATTTCTCTATATTCAGTACAGCATCAAAAATTTCCGTTTCAAAAAAGGTAAGCGGGATGCCGAGAAGCTCTGCATTCTGCTCGATAATTTTGCGGTTTGCCGAGTTATAGCCTGGATCCATGCATAAAAATACCAGCTCAAACGGAAATTTATTGTGCCGTTTCAATTCCTGAAACAGCTTTGCCATGAGCATGGAGTCTTTTCCTCCGGAGATACAAACTGCAATTTTATCTCCTTCCCGGATCATATCGTAATCGCAGATTGCTTTTACAAATTTACTGTATAAATCTCTTTTAAATTTCTTACGGATGGATTTTTCGATATCCTCTCTACGCTCTTCCGAGGCAAGGTCCCGCTCAATCTGTCGCAGCAGCCATCTGCCGTATCCTCCGGCAAGGTTGTATGCTTCATACCCATCCTCAGCAAGAGTTTGTGCTGCCTGCATGGAAACCGTGCCGTATTTGCAATAGACGACGACCTTACGGTCCTTTGGAATGTTAGACACATGGTCAGCGATCTTCAATAGATCCACTCTCATGGCATCCGGCATTTTCCCTGCCTGAAACTCACTCTCTTCTCTTACATCCACGAGGTAATATTCCTGTCTGCTCCAGGTATCCAGCTCCTCCGGCGTAATTTCTTTTGCAAGATATCCCATACACGCTCCTGTATCTGTATATTAAATGATTCAAGAAAATCCCAAACAAAATTTTGATGGAAAGCTCAGAAACAAAAATTTATTGTAACAGTTTATTGTAAAAATATCTATTGTTTCACATAAGCTTCCATAAAATCCTGATAATACCGTCAAAAAAATCCGGCTCCCCTTAGAGGAACCGGATTTGAGATTAAAGATGCTTAGAAGCTTTTAAATGAAGCATGCAATCAGAACTTGATGCCGCTTTTTTTCATAAGGCTTCCAAGAGAGGTTGTTACAGCACCATCTCCCTTAAAATCATTTTTGTAATTATCTCTCTCATCTCTGGAGCGACGCTCGCCGCGGTCACGACGGTCATGACGCTCAGCACGATCCTTTGTCTCATCCTGGTCGTCTGCACCAGCTTCAAGAGCCTTCATGGACAGGCTGATCCTACCATCCTTTACATCGATTACTTTAACAGTAACCTTCTGACCCTCTTTCAGGACAACAGACGGATGCTTGATTCTCTTGTTGGAGATCTGTGAAATATGTAAAAGACCAGTCACTCCATCTCCGATGTCTACAAAAGCGCCATAATTCTGAAGTGTCTCAACGGTACCCTCCAGCACCTGACCTACTTCAACCTGTGCAGCCTTTTCTGCTTTTTTCTTATCTGCTTCCTCACGCAGAATATCCTTAGCGGAAAGAACCAGTCTGTTCTTATCCGGATCTGCAGTGATGACACGCACCATCAGCTTCTTGCCAACCCACTCAGGAAGGTCCTTCTCATCTACATATCCAAGGGAAAGCTTGGATGCAGGAATAAATGCGCGGATACCCTCTAATGTTGTCGTAACGCCACTCTTGACAGCCTCATTGACCTCAACCTCAACATCAGTCTTATTGTCAAGATCATCCTGCAGCTTCTCCCACTGAGCCATATCAGCTCTCTTGCCTCTTGCATGCTGTTTTAAGGAAGCTTCCAGCTCCTCCTTAAAATCATCCATGGAAGGAATCGCCTCTTCCTTTTTTTCTTCGTTCTTAACCTCGTCTGCCATTGTGACATAACCTCATTTCTCTAAACTTTAGTGCCTTGGCACATTAGTCTTATAATACCATACTTTAATCGAATACTGCAAGTTTTCTTTAGTTTCCTCTGGCTGTTTGGACGCGATTTCTGACGCTATATTGTAAGAATCAGAAAAAACTGGTACAATCATTAATATTTATGATTAAAATCTAAGAATATCGGAGGTTAAATATGGCAAACCCAATCGTAACCATCACGATGGATGATGATAAGGACATCCGTATCGAGCTCTATCCTGATGTTGCTCCAATTACAGTTGATAATTTTGTAAAGCTGGTAAAAAAGGGATTTTATGATGGTCTTACGTTCCATCGAATTATTCCCGGATTTATGATCCAGGGTGGTGATCCGGACGGTAATGGAACCGGTGGTCCCGGATATTCTATTAAAGGCGAGTTTAATTCAAATGGTGTAAAAAATGATCTCCATCATGCCAGAGGTGTGATCTCCATGGCAAGAGCTATGGACCCGGATTCCGCCGGTTCTCAGTTCTTTATTATGCATGCAGACGCAGACTACCTGGATGGACAATATGCCGCGTTTGGTAAAGTTATTGATGGTATGGATGAGGTCGACCGGATTGCTTCCGTGCCTACCGGCTGGCAGGACGCACCTGTAACTAAGGTAGTGATGAAAAAGGTTACGGTTGAGGAAGCTGAAAGCTGATACGCATGCGTTGAAAAACTATAATCTAACAGATTAACAATTAAAAACATTAAAATTAGCGTAGAAACAAGGCAGAAAAAAAGGAGCTCGTACAAAACAAAGCTCCTTTTTTCTGTCTTTAATTAAATCATTTCATTTTCAACATCATAGAAACGAATCTGAAAACACTAGATGATTCCATAAATTGTTATTTTTCTTTTTTCAGATTAATTCCCCGGATCGTCTTACGCAGCGGCAGCACAGATACCGGATTTACTGACAGCTCATCTACTCCCATCCGGAGGAAGGTCTCCGTAAGAGACAGATCTGCTCCCAGTTCTCCACAGATACCTACCCATGTTCCATGACGGTGTCCTGCATCAATCGTCATCTGGATTTCACGGAGCACTGCCGGATGATGTGTATCCAGGAACGGATCCAGTGATGCATTCTGCCTGTCAATGGCAAGCGTATACTGGGTAAGATCATTGGTGCCAATGGAGAAGAAATCACACTCCTCTGCCAGCTCATCTGCAATCATGACAGCAGCAGGAGTCTCAATCATGACTCCAATGCTGTAATTACCTACAGTAATACCTCTCGCATTAAGCTCCTTGGTACACTCCGCAAGTAATTCCTTACATTCATGCAGCTCTCGTGTAGAAATGATCATCGGGAACATAATTCCTAGATTCCCGTAGGACGCTGCTCTTAATAAAGCTCTAAGCTGGGTTTTAAAGAAGTCCCGTCTGGTAAGGCAGAGTCGGATCGCCCGACATCCCATGGCAGGATTATCCTCTTTATGCATGCCCATATAGCCAACCTGCTTATCTGCACCAATATCACAGGTTCGGATGATCACCTGCTTCGGAGCAAGAGCTTCTACAGCAAGACGATATGCATTAAACTGCTCATCCTCAGATGGATAATCTTTGGCATTAAGATAGACAAATTCGGACCGGAAAAGTCCGACACCGCCGGCATCGTTTTGCTGCACCAGCCCGATGTCCGAAGGACCGCCAATGTTGGCATAAACCTTGATGGTCTTACCATCGATTGTCGTATTGCTCTGTCCCTTAAGCTCCTGAAGCAGTGCCTTCTGTTTTTTTTCGTTGTCCTGCTTCGCCTTGAGAGACGCCATCAGGTCCTCTGTCGGATCGATGTAAACGCAGGAATTATAGCCATCGATAATCGCAGTTTTTCCGTCCCATTTGGACTGTACCTCACCGCACTGCACCAGAGCCGGTATACCCATAGACCGCGCAAGAATCGCCGTATGGCTGTTTAAGGAGCCCTGTCTTGTAATAATTCCAAGGAGCAAAGATTTATCCAGACGGACGGTTTCTGACGGTGTAAGGTCATTTGCTACGAGAATTGCCGGTTCCTTACCCTGCATAGATTCCGGATCAATGCCAAAAAGCACATTCAGCACTGCCTGCTCAATATCATAGATATCCGCAGAGCGCTCTTTCATGTAGGGGTCATCCATTTCAGCAAATACCTTGGCTTGATTGTTAAAGGCAATTTTAGTTGCGTATTCTGCATTGTGCTTCTGGTTTTTGATGATTTCTTTGGTTGCATCAATAAGGTCATCATCCTCGAGCATCATGGCATGGACAGAAAATACTTCCGCGCTGTCCTCACCTGCATCAATTACAGCCTTTTCATACAGAGCATTTTGCTGCGTAATGGCTTTTTCCCTGGCAGCATCAAATCTCTTAAGCTCTGTCTCAATATCCTCGATCAGATCTTCAGAGATCGTAACCTTTGGCGGAGTATATACTTTGATTTTACCTATGGCAATACCGTTTAAAACGCTTTTACCTGTAGCAACCTGCATATTTTCCTCCTGCCTGTCAGAAGTTTTCCTTCAGTGCCTTTTCCAGTTCAGCTGCGCATGCATCTTCATCAGCACCTTCAACATGGACGGTAATGGTATCGTTCTGCTTGATGCCCATCCCCATAAGTGCAAGAAGCTTTTTCATATCCGCATTCTTATCACCCTTAAATACTGTGACCTTACTTTCAAAGGTCTTAAGTGTTTTAACAAGCAGACCAGCTGGACGAGCATGGATTCCATTAGGATCGGTAATTGTGTAAGTAATTTCTTTCATCTGATTTTCTCCTTTTATTTCAGGCAGTTGCCGGAGTATCTGCTCCGGCAGTCTGCGTTCTGACAGAATTTAATATTTCATTTAATCACAGTAATTTATGACTCTGCAATCTTAACATCCTGGTAATCATCGGAATTGGTAAGCAGCATAACTACCACATCAGGATGTCCTGCGGCTGCGATTTTAGCCTTGGAAAAATGCAGGATCGGCTGACCGGCAGTCACCTTATCTCCCTCCTTTACCAGCGGCTCAAATCCATCGCCCTCCATAGCAACAGTATCAATGCCAACATGAATCAGGATTTCCATATCGCCGGGACCGGTAATACCGATAGCATGCTTGGAATCTGCGACAGAAGAAATTTCACCATCGCATGGTGCAAAGATTGTCTCATCCTCCGGCTCAATTCCAAGACCGGCTCCAAGTACTCCCTCAGCAAAGGTTGCATCCGGGATATCCGCCTGTTTTACAATGCTTCCCTTCACCGGTGATAATATATCTCCCGCTTCACAACTGATCACTGGCTTCTGTGCAAACCCTTCTTTCACTGGTGTATCTGCTTTTTCTTCTTTTATTTCAGAGGCTGTCGGTTTCTTAGGTGCTTCATCGCTCCAGAAAACCCAAGTACCTACAAACGCTACACCTCCTGATACTGCCAGCAGGATCGTATAGATCAGAGGATTATTTATCGTGAGGTATCCCGGCAGACCGGTAACTCCATATGCAGTAGCTCCGATTCCGGTAAGAGCTCCAAAAATTGCTCCGACGGCACCACCTACCATACCTGCAACAAACGGTTTAAAAAATCTCAGATTGACACCAAAGATTGCAGGCTCGGTAATACCAAGTGATGCGGAAAGTGAGGACGGAACTGCTACGACCTTGGTCTTCTGGTTTCTTGTTTTAAGACCAACGGCAAGGCAGGCTCCAAACTGTGCAAAGTTGGCTGCTGACGCAATCGGCATCCAGGTATTAAGTCCGACGGTTCCAAGCATACCTGCTTCAATGACGTTATACATATGGTGCAGACCCATAACTACGGTAACAGGATAAATTGCGCCCATGATCATCGCGCCAAACGGATTCTTAACAAGAACCTCTGCACCCTTCAGTACCATAGTCTCCAGATTGGAGAAAATCGGTCCAATAATGGAGAATGTAAGCAGTGCCGTAACAAGTACGGTGCAAAGCGGAGTGATAAAAAGATCCAGCATCTCCGGAACATGCTTATGCAG
>DJXY01000132.1 GCA_002449915.1 Oribacterium sp. UBA6992 | reverse complement strand
GGTTTCCAGAAGCATCGTACCGTCTCGAAGCTGCGCGGCTGCATCATAGACCTTGGAATATGCCTCGAGATGCACCCCCAGTCCGGTAAGATATGATCTTGTTTCCTCATCAAAATCTGCAGGATTGGCAAAAAGATAAGCATCCTTTTGTCTGAGAAGCAGATAGGAAAGGAAAACCGGATTGCATGGGATGTCATCGCCCCGGAGATTTAAGAGCCAGGCAATATCATCAAGACTTGTGATGATATGATACTCGGCGCCCTCCTCCTGCATCCTGCTGCGAATGCGGGCAAGCTTATGCTCCGCGCTCTCTCCGCTGAAGCGCTCCTCCAGAATCCAGACCCGGGAACTTGCAAGAGCCGGACGGGAGGTCCAGATAGCTCCGACAAGATCTGTGTCCAGGCACTTGCCATGCTTTTTGTCCGCGGCAGTCTGCAGGCGTTTGCCCTTACGGTCATCGACACAGCGTCCGTCAAACCCCAGAACTCCATGCTCCGGCATAAGCTCGGAAATATAGTCTTCTGCCAAAGGCACTCCCGGCTCACCCATTTTCATAAGCTCAATTCCGCTGCTGTTAAGCTCCTTTGCCGCCTGGATAAAATATCGTCCATCCGTAAACAGCGCGGCTTTATCAAGACCAATCACGAGCGTGCCCTCTCCTGTAAAACCACTGATAAAACGTACGGTCCGGAAATATTCCCCGACATACTCGCTTTGATGGAAGTCATCCATCGGGATATAACAGACATCAATGCCTGTCTGCTGCATCTTTTTTCTAAGCTCAATAAGCTCCTGTTTCATGCCTACGCTTCCTCCTTGTCTTGCTCTATATAACACCTGCCCGTGTCCTGATCCCGGCACGCAGCTATCTGCCTCTTACGAAATCAACCCGAAATGTATGAGCGCATGATAGATTCCATCCTGGTCGATTGCATCCGTGACATAGTCAGCAATCTCTTTAATCTCCGGTACGGCATTACCCATAGCGATACCACAGCTCACTGCTTCAAGCATGCTTCTGTCATTATGACTGTCTCCAAATGCATAGGTTCTCTGCCAGTCGATCCCCAGCTTTTCTGCAAGGAGGTGCAACCCGTCCGCCTTGGAGAACCCTTTCTCAAACACGTCTGCTCCGGTATCCTTGGAAAACATCAGTACAGAGAGCTCCGGGAATGCTCCGGCAAGCTCATCCGCTCCTGCCTTGTCACCGCAGTAGGCAAGTGCCCGCACGGGAAGCTCCAGGAGTTTTTCCGGAGCGTCAAAATTTCTCTCACTGCTGCCCCAGTAGTCCATATCATGCTTTACCACCTGATCCGGCCAGGTAAAATAATCCACTTCATCAATCTGCATCCCTACGGCAAGACCATGTCCCTCGCAGAACTCCAGCACCCGCTTAAGAAGCCCGACATCCATCCGGTGATCCTGCAGGACCTCCGTACCATACTCCACACGTGTGCCATTCATATGCACTAACGCATCCGGCTTAACTTGATTTAGATACTCCACGCTATATGGGGCATGCATATTTCTGCCGGAGGCGATAACCGTAAGATAATGCTTTTCCTGAAGCTTACGTATGGCATCTAATGCCGATGGAGTGATCTGCCAGGTCTTATGGTCCAGTAGTGTATGATCCAGATCAAATGCCACGAGTCCTTGATATGTTTTATGATAATTACAATCCTCTGTCATATTTCCCTCACAACAATGTGAACTTAATTTTACCGGTCGCCGGAAACAATGTCAATTGCCGGCCTCTCCAGCCGTTAAAAACGATATTGGACACAGTATTGTAACAAGCGATGCAAAGCAGAGTATTTAAAATGCAAAGCATTGTCAAAAAGCATATCAAAAAGAGCCACAGGGCAGCTTCCTCCCCATGGCTCCTGGCTTCTAACTTACAAAGCTTTAATTCAACTCTTCCTTTTTTACAATGGTGTCACAGTAAGCGCAGCGGTACAAAGCCTTGCTGCGGTCCACAATCTTAAAAATCTGCGGCAGCTCCTGCTCAGTAGAAGTAATGCAGCGCGGATTTTTACATGCCAGCACATTGGTCAGCGTTTCCGGAAGCTGCAGACTTTTTTTAGCTACACGCTGTCCGTTTTTGATATAGTTCACGGTAATGCCCGGATCAATGTAGCCAAGTACATCCAGATCCAGGTCCAGATCCTCGGAAATCTTTACGATATCCTTTCTGCCCATCTTATGCGAGGTGCAGTTCTGTATCAACGCGACCTGCGAGCTCAGGCGGTCCAGATGCAGATATTTGTAAACCAGCATTGCTTTGCCTGCACTGATATGATCCAGTACGATTCCATTTTCGATTCCATCAACATTCATGCTGCATCCCCCCTTACTGATCCAGTCCCAGCAGGTACAGGATCAAAGCCATACGCATCTGCTTGCCGCAGAGTGTCTGATAAAAATACTTTGCTCTCGGATCCTGGTCAACTGCCACGGAAATCTCATTGACTCTCGGCAGCGGGTGCAGGATTGCCATATCCTCCTTGGCGCTCTTAAGCTTGTCCGGAGTGAGAATATAAATGTCCTTGAGTCTTACGTAATCCTCCTCGTTAAAGAAGCGCTCCTTCTGTACACGGGTCATGTACAGGATGTCAAGCTTCGGAATGGCCTCCTCCAGGGAACGGGTCTCCTCAAATTCCGCACCGGCATCATGCAGCTTATCAATTTCATACTCCGGAAGCCTCAGTTCTTCAGGTGAAATTAAAATATAGCGGTTATCCGGATACCTGAGCATTGCGTCAATCAGACTGTGTACCGTCCGTCCAAATTTCAGGTCGCCGCAGAGTCCGATCGTAAGTCCGCTAAGCCTCTGTTTTGTTCTCCGTATGGTGAGCAGATCCGCAAGCGTCTGCGTCGGATGAAAATGTCCGCCATCACCGGCGTTGATAAACGGTACCGTTGTGTGCATCGCGGCAACCACTGGCGCGCCCTCCTTCGGGTGACGCATAGCGATAATGTCCACATAATTGGACATCACGGAAATGGTATCTGCAACCGACTCGCCCTTGGACGCACTGGAGCTGGATGCCCCGGCAAAGCCCAGCGTCTGTCCTCCAAGTGCCAGCATGGCAGACTCAAAGGAGAGTCTCGTACGGGTAGACGGTTCATAAAACAATGTTGCAAGCTGCTTGTGTGCGCAGCGGTCCTGATATTTCTCCGGATTTCTCTCTATGTCATCCGCAAGTGTAAAAAGATGCTCCAGCTCCTCTACAGAGAGATCCAGGATATTGATAATACTTCTTGCTTTACCTTTCATTTCCAGCCGTTCCTCCTCAGCCCTTGTGTGTCATCCAGCTCTCATCCGAAGGATTGTCACGGAACTTGAGAAGCTTTGCCTCATCCTCCGGCTTGATGTAGTTTTCCTCGACAGCAACCTTAACAAGCGTATCCAGATCACAGAGACTTGTATTGCAGATATCTGCTGCCTTAAGCCTGTCGAGACCCTTCTGCATGCCATAGGTAAAGATCGAGATAATACCAAGCACATCTGCGCCAGCCTCCCGGAGCGGATTCACGCAGTCCAGTACCGATCCACCGGTGGAGATCAGATCCTCGATGACGACTACCTTCTCACCCTTTTCCAGGCGTCCTTCAATCTGATTTTTACGGCCATGATCCTTGGCAGATCCACGGACATATCCCATAGGCAGTCCCAGAATATCCGCCGCGATCGCTGCATGCGCAATGCCTGCAGTACTGGTGCCCTCCAGTGCCTCTGCCTCCGGATACAGCTCCCGGACCTTATCCGCAATGGCATGCTCCACCATGGAACGCACCTCTGGATAGGAAAGCACCAGACGGTTATCACAGTAAATCGGGGATTTGATGCCGCTTGCCCATGTAAAAGGCTCATCCGGTCTCAGAAACACCGCCTTAATGGAAAGCAGTCCCTTTGCAATATCTTCCTTTGTTGCCATAGCTAATCTCCTTTTAAATCCAAACTTCTGTTAAATACCTACGTACTTCCGTACCTATGCCAGCGTGTCTTGCTGTCCTTCGTATCGACCTTTGTATTGCCCCTCTTGCTGACCTCAGCCGACAAAGTCCTGCATGGCGCGCTCGTAGGCTGCCACCGGATCCACTGCCTTGGTAATGGAACGACCGATCACAATATAGTCCGAGCCGATCTCTCTTGCCTTTTCCGGTGTGGTTACTCTCGACTGGTCTCCCTTGGCATCTCCTGCAAAACGGATACCGGGTGTCACAGTTAAAAAGCCTGCGCCGACCTCTGTATGAATTTTACCAGCTTCCAGCGGAGAGCATACAACGCCGTCCAGACCTGCCGCTTTGGCATTTTCAGCATACTGCACTACCACATCCTCAATCGGATGGTCAATCAGAAGCTCATTTGTCATCGTTTCCTGTGAAGTAGAGGTAAGCTGTGTAACAGCAATCAGAAGTGGACGGGTTCCATCCTCTCTGGTAAGTCCCTCGACAGCAGCCTGCATCATCTTGACTCCGCCTGCCGCATGCACGTTGGTCATATCCACTCCCAGATCCCGGAGCGACTGCATGCCGCCCTTTACTGTGTTTGGGATATCGTGAAGCTTTAAGTCCAGGAAAATCTTATGGCCTCTTGCCTTGATCTTTTTTACAATCTCCGGTCCCTCGGCATAAAAGAGCTCCATGCCAATCTTTACAAAGGGCTTCCTCCCTGTAAACTTATCAAGAAATGCATAGGTCTCCTCTGCATTTGGAAAATCGAGTGCAATGATTACGTCCTTTCCCATCGTTTCCTCCTTATACTATGACACCGATCACATCGGACAGCTTCTCAATCTTTAACTCCCGGCAAAGCTCCGGCAGATCCTCAATGATCTGCTGACAGGCAAAGGGGTTGACCAGATTGGCAGCTCCTACCTGTACCGCGCTTGCTCCTGCCATCATCATCTCAATCACATCCTCTGCGGAGGAAACTCCTCCCATGCCGATGAGCGGAATTTTCACTGCCTTCGCCACCTGGTACACCATCCGGACCGCAACCGGAAAAATCGCAGGACCGGAAAAGCCTCCCATTTTATTGGCAATCACCGGCTGTCTCCTCCGGATATCGATCCGCATGCCAAGCAGCGTGTTAATGAGAGACAGTCCGTCTGCTCCCGCATCCTCCGCCGCCTTGGCAATGGATGCAATGTCCGTCACATTGGGGCTCAGCTTAATATACACCGGCTTGGATGTGACCTTCTTAACTTCCCGCGTCACCTCTGCAACATTTTGGCAGCTGGTGCCGAATGCCATGCCGCCTCCGTGTACATTGGGGCAGGAAACATTCACCTCAAGGATCCCTACCTCCTTTACAGCATCCATGGCTTCCGCAAGTCGTACATATTCCGGGATGCTGAAGCCGGAAACATTGGCAATCAAAGGCTTATGGAAATGCTTCGCAAGCTCCGGGATTTCCTCGTGAATGACGGCATCCATACCGGGATTCTGCAGACCGACGGAATTAATCAGACCATCCGGACATTCCGCAATCCTCGGAAGCTCGTTTCCGTATCTCTCCTCCACGGTCGTTCCCTTGATGCTGATAGACCCAAGGATATCCAGATCATAAAGATCCCAGTACTCTCTGCCATAACCAAAGGTACCGGATGCAGGGATCACAGGGTTGTCAAGGTGAATCCCTGAAAGTTCTGTACTGATGTCTACCATACGATCTCCTTCCATGAAAGAACCGGACCATCCTTGCAGATCCGTTTATAGCCATCCTTTGTGCGGGTACTGCAGCCCATGCACGCGCCAAATCCGCAGCCCATCCTTGCTTCAAAGCTGAACTGACCGTCCTGCACCCTGCTATAAACCGCCTTAAGCATCGGGAGCGGTCCGCAGGAAAAAGCGTAAGAGTGGTCACCGATCAAATCGGTGACAAAACCCTTTTTGCCGTAGCTGCCGTCCACCGTCGCTACATTTACAGGAACACCCAGCGCACGGAACTCGTCCTCATAAAATACATCTTCCTTGGAATTAAATCCAAGCGCGACATATGGATGCTTTCCCGCCTCTACAAGCTTTCTGGTTAAGGCATAGAGCGGTGGCACGCCTACACCTCCGCCAGCCACCACCGGATTTTCGGGAGCGGCAGCAATGTCATAACCGTTTCCGAGCGGCATCAGCGCGCGGAGATATTCGCCTGTTTCCATATAGCTCATATCCTCTGTGCCGTGTCCTACGACCTTGTAAATCAGTGTGAGCTTGTTTTTGGACCAGTCGCAGATGGAGATCGGGCGTCTTAAATACCGACCGGGAAGCGAGATATTTACAAACTGTCCCGGTGCTGTGATCTCCGAGGTGTCGCCGTCCAGAACCATGCGGAAAACATCTCTTGCGATTTCCCGGTTCTCGAGGATTTTAAATTCTATGTCCTTCATGCCAGTATTCCTTTCTCTCTGTTATAAACCTCCTGCCCTGCAACAAAGGTGCTGACAACCTGTCCCTGTACCTCCATGCCGTCAAACAAGGTACTGTGTCCCATAGAGTAAAACTGATTTACATCTACGTTCCAGACTGGTGCGAAATCGAGAACTGTAAGATCCGCATCAGCTCCGTCCTCAATAAACTTCGGTCCCGGCAGGGAAAAGACCTGACGTGGGTTTACAGACATGAGCTCGATAAGCTTCTCCAGCGTAATGGCACCTTTGCCGCTCTCCGGATGCTCCGGATCTCTTAATACAAGGTTATGATATAGTGCAGGGAATGAAGTCTCCAGCCCGACAATGCCAAAGGCGCTCCCATCCAGTCCCTTTGATTTTTCTTCTTTAGAGTGCGGCGCATGATCTGTGATAATGCAGTCGATCGTGCCATCCTTGATGCCCTCCAGCAGCGCGTGTCTGTCCTCCGCGCTGCGGATCGGCGGATTCATTTTCCACTTGCCGTCCTCCTGGAGATCCATGTCCGTAAACATGAGGTAGTGCGGTCCGGTCTCACATGTTACATGTACACCCCGGCGTTTGGCGTCCCGGATGATTGCCACCGACTCCTTGGTGGAAACATGGCAGACATGGTAATGTACGCCGGTTTCCTCTGCCAGCTGCACATCCCGCTTCACCTGCTTCCACTCGGAAGCGCTGTTGATTCCCACATGGTGATGGAGCCTTGCATACTCCCCGTCATGGATGCATCCGCCCGGTTTCAGCTCCCCCTCGTCCTCACAGTGTGCGACAATCATCTTGTTGAGTTTTGCAGCGCGTACCATGGCTTCCCGCATCCCGGATGTCTCCTGCATACCCTTGCCATCATCGGTAAAGGCGCAGACATAGGGTGCAATCTCTTCCATGTCTCCGAGCTCCCCTCTGCCGCTTTGATTCCGGGTAATGGCGCCATAGGGATATACATGAATCACCGCATCCTTCTCGATGATTTCCATTTCTTTTTTCAGGTTTTCCAGAGTGGAAGGAACCGGCTTCAGATTGGGCATGGCACAGATGGCGGTATAGCCTCCATGTGCGCCTGCCTCAGAGCCGGTTCGGATCGTTTCCTTATACGAAAAACCGGGCTCACGCAAATGTACGTGTACATCTGCGAAGCCCGGAATAATAAACAAGCCGTTTAAGTCATAAACGGCATCTATAGCGATTTCGTTTTCTGAAAAACTTAACAAGACCTTCCGATCAGAAATGACTATATCCTGCTTACGGAATCCGTTCCTTGTAAATATCTGCGCATTTTTAAGAAGAGTGTTCAATATTTCCTCCTGTCAAAGTGCTTCCGTTGTTAAGTTCCGAAATACTATATCATAGAAGGGGTAAAAAAACAAGGGTAGAAAAAGGGTGGTTGTGAGAGGACTGGAAGTCCTCTCACAATCCCTGCGGGACAACGATCAGAGATCGTTGCCATGTCGTTCCGGAGTTTGCCTCATCCCGCTACGGGTGGTGGTTGTGTTCGGACTGGAAGTCCTCTCACAATCCCTGCGGGACAACGATCAGAGATCGTTGCCATGTCGTTCCGGAGTTTGCCTGATGCAAACTCCTTCACTCATCCCATCCTTCTCTTGGCATGCGGAGGGCGATCATGGTTTTGGTCTGGTTCTCCTGCACGGGGATGTCGTCGAGGTGGGTCTGCATTGGCAGGTCGTTGTGCTCCTCGATTTCTGTCAGCATCCAGTTGACGCCTTGATATCTTGCGTCCTCCAGTGCGCTTTCCATGTCGTTACCGCTGCCATAGCAGCCTTCAAGATCTACAAAATCAACACGGAAGCCTTGCTCCTGTTTTGTAATGATTGCGGGAAAATAAAAAGTCATATAAACTAACTGCTCCTTTTACATTTAATCCTTTACTTCAATTCCAAAATTTTTGCGGTACCTGTGCGGTGTCACTCCGATGATGGAACGGAAAATCTTGATAAAGTTACCTATATTATGAAATCCGCATGCCTCTGCAATTTCGTAGGCATGCTTGTCTGTCGTACGTAACAGCTCCGCCGCCCGCTGGATCCGGTAGCGGTTAATGTACTCAAGCGGAGAAATGCCGATCACACTGCCAAAAAAGCGGATAAAATACTGCTCGTTTAAATCTGTGAGCTGAGACAGATCATGAATATATATTTTTTCATGATAATGCTCCCGGATATAATTAACAGAGTCCTTGATCACTTTAACCTGCCGGTCCTCTTCTGCTGCCGGATCAACCTCTCGCAGCAAGCCAAACGCGTCCAGCTTTCCGATCAGCTTAAGCAGCTCCGATTTTAAAATAAGCTGATTTGCCACCGTTTCCAGCGTATACCTGCAGCTGCCTGCAATGGAGCCCTGCTTACGTCCTTCCTCATGATAGCGCTGGATAATATCGTTTACAATATGCAGCACCATAAGAAATCCGAGGTCGGAAACCGTAATGAAATCAGGAAAGTGCAGTTTTCCCTCCATCAAAGGCCGCAAAAGTCTAAGCTGTACCGGATTGTCCTCTCTGAACTGAATGCCGGCAAGATCCACAGGTATCGCAAATTCCTCCCCGGTCTCATCCCCCAGGGACTCCAGCTTATAAAGGTCACCTGCATTAATAAAAGCAAAGCATTCATCGCTGATCTCATGCTCTACCATATTAATGGTAAGGTTATATTGTCCTGACTTAAAATACAGAAGCGTAGGAACATCATCCCAATGGATGCCCACCTGCAGCCCTTGCTCTGCACCTTTTTGAGACTCATATAAAATACATTTATCCTGAATGATATCCATTTGTTTTTGCCCGTTTACCCTTAGTTTCTTCTGCATCGTCACAATACAAAGTCATAATAGCATAATTTCCGGATAACTTACAAGTATACTGCTTGCATCTCCCAGATCGCCCGGGATCCCTATAGCAAGTTTTTCCTTTCCCTTGTATAATGAGGTGAAAAAGCAACGTACTACGGATCATGCAACATAGATCACCAGCAATTTAGAATATAAGACGTAAACGCTTTAGGAGGGACTTCCATGATACTTGCAGTGGACTGCGGCAATACCCACACGGTGCTCGGCTTGATTAACGGAACCAGAAATATTTCGCAGGTTTTCCGCATCGAGAGCAATAAAAAGAAGACCGAGTTTGAATACGCATCGGAAATAGAACGGATCCTGGAAATGCTCAGGATTGACCCATCCGGCATTGAGGGTGTCATTATTTCCTCTGTCGTTCCAATGCTTACAGATATCCTGAAATCCGCGCTTCGGCTGGTAACCGGAAAAACCGCGCTCATTGTAGGCGCCGGGATCCGTACCGGACTCCGGATACAGATTGATGATCCGGGGACAGTTGCCGGGGACCTGGTCACCGCTGCCGTTGCCGTCAAAAATGAATACCCTCTGCCCTGCTTTATCATTGACATGGGCACTGCCACAACCGTCACTGTGGTAAACCAGTCCGGAGCCTATATTGGAGGTGTCATTATGCCCGGTGTTATGCTGTCGCTCAATGCTCTCACAAAAGAGACCTCCCTCCTGCCTTCGATCGATCTCGCACCTGCCAGAAAAATCATCGCGACTTCCACCCAGGAATCCATGAAGGCCGGCATTCTCTACGGCTCAGCAGGTGCGCTTGACGGCATTATCGACCGCTTTATCGAGTCTGTCGGAGAGCCTGCATCCATTGTAGCCACGGGAGGTCCGGCTGCTACCGTATGCAAGGTCTCAAGACACAGCATCATAGTCGATGAACACCTCCTGCTCAAGGGTCTCTGGTATCTTTGGAAAAACAATCAGCGTTGACATTTCCGCTCTGCCGCTCCAGTAGGGGATGAGCATTGCTCTTGCCAGATTCTATATGCTCTATGCCCCGCCCTCCGGATAGCTTACAAAAGCGGTGCAAACAAACGTAAAATACACTGCCAGATGCGCATGCTTGTAGGACGTTTTCCGGCATATTTGTCTGTGACTTCACAGGATCCGTTAAAAATCTCCTGAAAATCCTCTTTGACATGGCGAAGGCAGGGATAATGATAGAGCAGTACTGCATTCTCAAAATGATGGTAGAAGCTTCTATAGTCATAATTGATGGTTCCAATCGTGCAGAGCTCATCATCCACCAAGGTCATTTTGGCGTGAATAAATCCGGGAGTATACTCATAAATCCTGACACCGGTTCTCACCAGTGCATTGTAAAAGGATCTGGTGATTCCATATACAATTTTTTTATCAGGGATGCCGGGCGTTACAATCCGGACATCCACTCCGCGCCTCGCAGCCATGCTTAACTCCCGGATCATACCGTCTGTAAGAATCAGATAGGGAGTTGCTATATATACATACCCCTTTGCACTCCGGATCATGTTCATATAGACATCCTCACCGGTATGAATTTCATCAAGGGGAGAGTCCCCAAACGGCACACAATAGCCGCTGTTTCTTGCCTGATACGGAAATTCCGGCAGAAACCGGCTTAAATCGTGATCTGTTTCCTCGATTGCATTCCACATCTCCAGAAACAAAAGTGTAAGCGTCCGCACTGCATCTCCGGAAAGTCTGATGCCTGTGTCCTTCCAGTAACCATACGGATGCGTGACATTAAAGTATTCATTGGCAAGGTTATAGCCGCCGGTAAAACCAACCTTGCCATCAATCACCGTAATTTTACGATGATCACGGTTATTC
>DJXY01000160.1 GCA_002449915.1 Oribacterium sp. UBA6992 | reverse complement strand
GGAACCAATGGTTCCATAACCCATGATTGCGACTTTCATAAATAATTCCTTCCTTAAGCTAGATCACTTCAATGTTGTTTCCTGTGCCAGGATCTTTACATACTGCACATTATTCATAGCCTCTATGGCATGCACCATATAAGAGACATCTCTGGTTTCCGCACCGATCTCAATAGAAACGGTGACAGTTGCAATCCCATTGACAGGGATCGACTGATGGATGGTGAGGATATTCGCCTCGCATTCTGAAAAAATCGAGCAGAGTCTTGAGAGAAATCCCAGCTCATCAATCATCTGGATGACCATGGTAATGGTCTTACCCTTGGAATTGTCATAAAAAGGATAAATATCATCCTTATATTTATAGTAGGAAGATCGGGAGATATCCACTCTCTGCGTTGCTTCCGCGATACTGATTTTTTTTTCGGATTCAAGAAGGCGCTTCACCTCTACTACTTTTTTAAGTACTTCGGGAAGCGCGTTTGTTCTGACTACATAATAGTCTGAATCATTGTTCATAGGTTTCAGTCTCCACCCTGTACTTTACGGTCCGGGCAGCCAAGCTGCATCCATTTAAGATATGCCGTAATGAAACGATCGATATCTCCATCCAGTACAGCATCCGTGTTGCCGGTTTCCTCGCCGGAACGGAGATCCTTTACCATACGGTATGGCTGCAGCACGTAAGAACGGATCTGAGATCCCCATCCGTTGTCCTTTACTTCACCACGGATGCCTGCAAGCATCTGCTCCTGCTCCGCCTTCTCCTTAAGATACAGCTTAGCCTTCAGCATCTGCATTGCCTTGTTTCGGTTCTGAAGCTGAGATCTCTCTTCCTGGCAGGCAACGACGATACCTGTCGGGATATGAATCAGTCGTACAGCGGATGAAGTCTTGTTGATATGCTGTCCACCGGCACCGGAAGAACGGTAAACCTCCATCTTGATATCCTCCGGACGAATCTCGATATCAATGTCGGTTTCAATATCCGGCATGACATCACAGGATACAAAGGAGGTCTGGCGCTTACCCTGCGCGTTAAACGGAGAAATCCGGACGAGTCTGTGAATGCCGGCCTCCGAGCGCAGATATCCGTAGGCATATTCTCCGTCGATCTCCAGCGTTACAGACTTGATTCCGGCTTCATCACCTTCCAGATAATCCAGAATTTTATAGGTGAAGCCGTGACGCTCTGCCCATCTCGTATACATACGATACAGCATGCCTGCCCAGTCATTGGACTCCGTGCCGCCAGCGCCGGCATTGAGACGCAGAATGGCATTCATGTTATCGTACTCACCGGAGAGGAGCAGCTTTGTGCTCATCGAGTCCAGCTTCTCTGAAAACTCATCCAGCATAGAGCGGATTTCCGGAATCACGGAAGCATCATCCTCTTCGTTTCCCATCTCGATCAAAGCACCGATATCGTCGTATGCCTGCTGGAGATCTCCAAACTGCTTTACATCATCCTTAAGATGCTTGTCCTCTGTAGAGAGCTTATTGGCCTTATCCGGATCGGTCCAGAAGTCCGGCTCCTCCATCATACGGTCAAGCTCCGCAATACGTTTCTTTTTATTATCAAGGTCGAGGGATGCACCGAGCTGCTTCAGGGGCTCGGCTTTGGTCCCAAGCTCATATTTAAACTGATCAAACTCAATCATTATTGTCTGCTCCTCCCGCGAGCTTATCGAGTTCCTGCTCTCTCTTAAGATCCGAAGCCTCCGCTGCTGCCTGCTCCTTCATCTTAAGATACTGAGCACGGCCATGACACTGCTTGTACTTCTTGCCGGATCCGCATGGGCACGGGTCATTAGGATAAATCTTACGAACCTGTCGTTTCATCGGTGCCTGCGGCTGTGAATCATCGCGGTTGGTGCCGGTTACCTTGGCAACCTGCTCACGCTCTACCTTCTGCTCAATCTTGATATGATAAAGGATTCTTACGGTCTCCTCCTGGATCGAGCGGATCATGTCATGGAACATATCATATCCGGTAATCTTGTACTCAACGAGCGGATCCTTGTTGCCATAGGCCTGGAGACCGATACCGTCTCTCAGGAGGTCCATGTCATCAATGTGGCTCATCCACTTTTGGTCAATGACTCTCAACAGGATGACACGCTCTACCTCACGCAGCTGCTCCGGGTTCGGAAATTCGGCTTCCTTCTGCTCATACAGCTTAAATGCCTGCTCCTTCAGCATCTGCTTGAACTCATCCTTGGTCATGCTGTTAAACTGTTCTTCTGTGAGCTGAAGCTTCGGCAGCGGAATGATATTCATCAGCGTATCATTAAGACCGGACAGATCCCAGTCCTTAGCTGTCTGGTCCTCGGCTACATCCGCGTCAACAGCATTCTCCACAATCTCCGTAATAAAGCGCATGATCAGCGGGCGCATGTTTTCACCTTCCAGAACCTTTTCACGCTCTGCATAGATGACATCACGCTGCTCATTGTTTACCTCGTCGTACTTTAACAGATTCTCACGGATACCGTAGTTGTTAAGCTCGATCTTCTCCTGAGCCTTCTCAATCGCGTTGGACAGCATCTTATGGTGAATCTGCTCGCCCTCCGGTACGCCCAGTGCCTCAAACATGTTCATAAGACGCTCGGAACCAAAGAGACGCATGAGATCATCTTCCAGAGAAAGGAAGAACTGTGACTGTCCCGGATCTCCCTGACGGCCTGCACGACCACGCAGCTGATTGTCGATACGTCTGGATTCATGACGCTCTGTACCGATGATGTGGAGACCTCCCGCAGCGCGCGCCTCATCATCCAGCTTGATATCGGTACCACGGCCTGCCAT
>DJXY01000124.1 GCA_002449915.1 Oribacterium sp. UBA6992 | reverse complement strand
TCCGCTGTACGGCTACTCCCGGAACCGTAGCATCCGCCATATTTGCGCCGTGCTTTACTACTGTCGGAACCATGGTCATAACACCGCTTGGATGCCCGATACGGACAGTAGACTGCCCCGGCTTTGTTGGAGCAATCTGATTGACAATCGTTCCATCCAGAAACGCTGCTGTAGAAACGGAGCTTGCTGCCGTAAGCGGTATTGCCTTATGGCATTTAAAAACCGAAATCACACGAGCGCAGATATCCATCCTGTCTGCCATGACTTCCTTGCCTTCAATATCCGTAAAGCTTACAGGACTTGTGACAAAACCGACCTTAGGTACACCCGGCTGATTGTCTGTTGCTTCCTTAAGATCTTTGGCAAAGCCCATCATCATGCACGCAGTACCACGGATTTTTTCCAGAAGCTCCATGAGCGGGAGGTTTGCGTTGATCTCCGCGGGAAGCTCCGTTCCCTTCATACCGATATCCTCCGCTCTCACTAGAACAATCGGATTGGATACATCAATGATGGTCGCTTCCAGTTTGCCAAAGCCCTCGATATCAAGTACATCCATAACATTTCCGGTCGGCAGGAGTTTGCCGGTTTTGGCGCCTGCGGGATTAAGGAAATCCACCTTAAGCTCGGCCGCCGTTCCATCGACACCTGCGATCTCACAGTCTCCATCCTGCGCAAAGGTATGCGTTACAGGATCAATCGGCACATCAACGTTAATGTACTTATCTGTATTTTTATTAAGCATACGAACCGTGGTCACCGGCTCCTTGATCTCTACCATGCCTTCTTCCACAGCAAATGCCGGTACCGCAGCAGTCATGTTGCCGCAATTGGACTTATAATCCACCTGTTCCTTACCGACGATCACCTGACCCACCATATACTCGATATCCACATCGGGTTCCTCAGACTTCCAGATAACCACAATTTTATTATTACTGGACACCGTACCGCCCATGCCATCAATCTGCTTCGGATCCGGACTGCCCATCGTCTGCAAAAAAATCTTATCCCACTCGGATCTGTCCGCCGGCAGGTCCTCTTTCTTAAAAAGGCAGCCCTTGGATGTACCGCCGCGCATAAATACCGTTTTAAATTTTCTCATATAATAAAAATCTCCATTCTACCGCTTTTAACCTGCAGCAATCGAGTAGGGCAAATTAAATTTACCTGCACAATACGGCAACTCCGCCGCCATCTCGTACTTCACACCTGATGATGAGCAGTCGTCTTCACAAATAAGAGTGAACGCATCTACAATCTTTCACTCCAGATTCCTTTTATTTCTCGAGATGCTTGATTGTGTCAATGAGATAATCTGTAAATTCCGCAGTAGATACATCCTTCGTCTCGGTCGTAAGCACAACCTTACGCTCTGTCACAGTACAGATATCCAGTGCCTTACTCAGGATGTCTTTCCGGTCGCCATAACCGATGTGTGCCATCATCTCTCCCATCGCACGGATCAGCGAGCATGGATTTGCATAATGTCCGCGGCCGTGACTCATAAGATATGGCGCTGTACCATGGATTGCTTCAAAAAGAGCATACTGATTACCAATGTTAGAGCTGGAAGCTGTGCCAAGTCCGCCCTGAAGCTCTGCTGCTACATCCGTTACAATATCGCCATAAAGATTTGGCAGTACCACAACCTGGATGCCGGCATTGAACTCCGGATCCGTCATTTTGGCCGCCATCGCATCCACAAGACGATCCTGCACTTCAATCTCCGGATATTCCTCCGCGCCAACACGGTGCACAGTCTTAAGGAAGTTACCATCGGCAAGCTTCACAATATTTGATTTTGTAACAACAGTGACATTGGTCTTGCCGTTTTTACGTGCAAATTCAAATGCCGCACGCGCAATACGCTCTGCTCCCGGCTTGGTGCAGACCTTGAAGTCAATGCCGAGATCCTCATTCACCTCAATACCCTTGTTGCCCCAGATATACTCTCCCTCGATATTCTCCCGGAAGAAGGTCCAGTCAATGCCCTTATCCGGGATCTTGATCGGGCGCACCGCCGCAAAAAGATTTAAGCCTCTGCGAAGCAGGGAATTGGCAGACACAAGATTTGGATACGGATCTCCTGGTCTTGGTGTAACAAATGGTCCCTTGACGAGCACATCGCATTTCCTGCATTCCTCCATGACATCTGCCGGCAGGGACTCCATGAGCTCGGATCTACGCTCAATCGTCATACCTGGAATCTCGTGAAGCTCGACACGTCCGGAGGCAATCTCATCCTTCAGGAGTTCCTTTACCACACGAACCGCCTGCTCCATGATGATCGGACCAATGCCATCGCCCGGAAGGATACCTACTTTGATATGTGTAAGCTTTGAGAAATCCTTTACCTCACTGTCCTTTTTCATTGCCTCAATCCGCGCATTCTCGCTGCGGATCAGATCGCCAAATTTAGCTTCTGCTGCCTTGATCTGCTCTTCTGTAATCATCTGTTCTCTCCTTTATAATGCCCTGAGGGCTATAAAACATTTTCTTCCCCGGATGCCTGCCTCCTCCGCGGACATCCCTTCTATTGACATAGTATAGCGGCAGTTCTATATAGTGTAAAATATATAAATAATTATACTTTTCATCATATATTTTCTATGTATGTAAGACTTCATCACGATTTGATCTTAACATTTTTTATCACATAGCGAATCAGCTCATCGACTGCAGTCCGCCGGTTTTTCTCCTTTTTATAGATAAACCAGCTGTCTCGTGTAATCGGCTTCCCATCCTTCATGAGAAGCGGCGTCAAAGTAAGGTGATATTCATTCACAAAATTATCCGGCAGGAAGCATAAAAGATACTTATTTCCATCGGAAATGCTCCGGAAAGCAAACTCAATATAACCGGCATCCTCGGAGGGCTCCGGCAGCTCTGTGCCAAAACGCTCCCTCCACCAGTCCGCAATTTTCCCCATCGTTTTCTGGTTGGTCTGATACGCCACAAGCTCCATTTCCGGAAGCCGCAGAAGGTCCACCGGATCGCGCGTCACACAGTATGCCGCAGTATGATCTACCAGCTCGTGATAGACCTGAGCCGTATAATCCGAGCGGATAAACGCAGCGTCCAGCTCTCCCTCCATGAGCATCTCATAGAGCAGATTGCTTTGCTTATTGATAATGCGAATGCTGATCTCCGGGTGTGCCTCGCTGAACGGGTTCAAAACGTCATATAGCGAATACTTTGTATAGGTATAGGCAGAACCAATCCGGATCGTTTCCTTGTTCTGTTCCCGCAGCTTCCGGAGTCCATCCTTAAGCTCATTTTGAATCCGAATATGCTTTTCCGCCATCTCATAAACAAATTCGCCCTCGCGTGTAAAGCTCACCCCCTGCGGTGTCCGCTCCACGATACGGCACTCCAGCTCCTCCTCGATGGATTGGATCCGTTTTGTAATTGCCGACTGCGACTTATACAATAGTCCCGACACCTTTGTGATGCTCGGATGCTGATGCAGCTCATAAATGATTTTCCAGTCACTGTCCCGCATAAAAAACCTCCTTATCATGCTTTTTATCATAGCATGATAAGGAATACTCCTGCCAATACAAAACAGCCGATATCTCTGATTTACTTGCTCCAATGCTTTCCGTAAGCTCTTTTTCTTTTTGCTTTTGCCTGCGCTCTATATTCCGTTACTGCTCCAGCGCTTCCACCTTAAGCACGCCCATCTTGACGAGCTGCTGCTTCAGATATCTCAGCTGACCGCCGGCAAGTACAACCGCAAGCTGCGCATCCGAGAGCTCCAGACGGCACTTGAATGTAAAATCCCTGGTCACGTCACGCACCAGAACTTCTCTCGTCGGAATCTGTCCGATAAAGTCATCAATCTCAAGCTCATCCATCTGATCCAACCTGTCATAATCCGCCGGATCCTCAAAGATCATTGGTATCACTCCATGATTGATCAGATTTCCCTTATGGATACGGGCAATGCTTTTGGCAATGACCGTTTTTACGCCAAGATACATCGGGTTAATCGCGGCATGTTCTCTCGACGATCCCTGACCGTAATTCTCACCTCCAATGATGATGGACTTTTTAAGCTCCTTCGCCCGCCCGGCAAATTCCGGATCATAGCGGTTATAGCAGTATTTTGACATGAGCGGAATGTTGGAGCGCATGGAGGAGAATTCCGCCCCCGCAGGTGTAATATCATCTGTTGAAATATTATCCCCGGCTTTTAAGGAAATCCGTGCACAGAGGTTCTTTTCCGGCTTCTCCGGTACCGGAAGGAAGGCGATATTCGGTCCCTTCAGAACCTTCACCTTCGCTCGTTCCTCCTCCGGAAGCGGCGGGATAATCATCGCGTCATCCACTATGTAATGTATCGGTTCCTGAATGTCGGCAAGCCTATGAACCTCCTCTCCCATAATTTCCTCTGCGGTCGCAAAGGTTCCCTTTATGGCAGTCGCGGCTGCGGTTTCCGGCGACACAAGATAAATATTCGCATTAGGAGAACCGGCACGGCCACGGAAGTTGCGGTTTGAGGTACGCACGGCAACACCATTGGTCGGTGGGACCTGTCCGATGGCACAGCATGGACCACAGCTTAGCTCGAGGATCCGTACTCCGGCATCAATCAGCATATCAAGGTAGCCATCCTTCAACAGCTGCTTATAGATCTGCTTGCTGGCAATTCCTGCTGTGCACTGAAGGTTTTCACTGACATGACGGCCCTGCATCACAAGGGCAGCCTTGGCAAAGTCGCTGTAGGAGCCATTGGTACAGGAGCCCATGAACACCTGCTCAACGACCGGATGCTCCTTAAGCGTCCGCATCGGTACAACATTATCCGGCTGGTGCGGGAGCGCAATGAGTGGTTCAAGAGCACTCATATCAAGAGTCATCTCCTCATCATATTCCGCATCGGGATCCGGGAGAAACGCCTTATACTGGTCTCCGCGATCCTGCGCTTCCATAAATTCCTTTACAACCTCATCTGCCGGAAAGATGGAGCTTGTCGCACCCATTTCCGCACCCATATTGGCAATGGTCAGCCGCTCCGGAACCGAAAGCGTCTTTACGCCCTCGCCGACATATTCAAAAACCTTGCCGAGACCACCCTTGATCGTCACGCGGCGAAGCATCTCCAGCACGACCTCCTTGGCATTGACTCCGGCTCTTAGCTTACCAGTGAGATTTACCTTCACAACCTTAGGCATCGTGAGACGCATCGGGACACCTGCCATCGCTGTGGTAATATCCATGCCGCCTACGCCGATCGAGAGCATGCCGACAGCACCGCCAGACGGCGTATGGCTGTCTCCTCCCATAAGCAACTCACCGGGAACCGCAAAACGGGAGGTCTGCACCATATGGCAGATACCATTGCCGGGACGGGACACATATACTCCGGTCTTTTCCGCGATCGTACGCAGATAGTTATGGTCATCCGGTGTCTTGAAATCAATATAAAGAAGGTTATGATCAAGATAAGATACCGATGTTTTTACCTGTGTCGGGATGCCCAGCTGCTCAAATCCAAGATAGGTCATAACGGCATTGATATCATGTGTCAGCGTCTGATCGACCTTGACAAATACATCTTCTCCCGGCTGCATCGAGCCAGCGACCATATGTGAACGAATAATCTTACGTGTTAGTGAATCTCCCATGCTTATGTTTTCCTCCCTGACGTTACCTATATTTTCCCGGTTAATTATTTGTCGATTTTCTATGCTTCCATTGTACTTGATGCTGCAGAAAAGAAAGAAATGCAATAAGCAAATAATGGTATTCCAATTTGGAATGTCCTCAGATAAAAAAGAGGCTGCCGCCGGCACTTTATGTGCTCATGCGACACGCCTCTTATATGGATATTTCAGTTTAACGTTTTAATAAATAGTTAACGGAAATCCACTTGCATTTATGTTTTTATTATTCCGCCAGGCATAAAGTCTGCTATTACAGGTGCAGGACTCTGTCCTTAATCTCCTGTGTACGACCCTGATTCCAGAACTGGGTTCCAATATAGCCGCAGGTTCTTCTTGCAACAGACATCTTGGACTGATCACGGTTGCCGCAGTTCGGGCACTCCCAAACCAGCTTACCGTTTTCATCCTCAACGATTTTGATTTCACCATCGTATCCGCAGCATTCGCAGTAATCTGATTTGGTATTAAGCTCTGCGTACATGATGTTGTCATAAATAAACTTCATGACAGACAGTACCGCCGGGATGTTGTTCTGCATG
>DJXY01000020.1 GCA_002449915.1 Oribacterium sp. UBA6992 | reverse complement strand
GAACTGCCGTATTCCGATGCAGAAGGCTGCCATTGTACAGGTGGAGAAGCCGGCTACGCAGGCTAGTCAGTCAGTGGCAAAAGCAAATACCAAGCCGGCAGTTAAGGCAGAGGACAAAAAGGCTGACAATAAATAAGTATTAAATGCTGTCGAAATATAACAATAGTTATTACGATATATGACTCTATTTTGCTATGTGCCATATTAAGAAGGTCCCGTCGGAAAACCGGCGGGACCTTCTGCTTCACGGAAATCCTAAATTTCCAAATGAGAGTTTTTGACGAAATAGATGAAAAAGCGTATGATAGACGCCGGGATTAAAGAAATATTCATCATGAAAATTTTCTAACCTGGTGAGTAAACTAATAAGTATGAGTATAAGATAGCAATATTATAAGGAGCAAGGATTATATGAAACAGACCCTTCTTGCCGTATTTGGCGGTCGTTCAACGGAACATGAGGTTTCCTGCAAATCAGTTGTAAATATTGTCAATCATATTGATCCGGACAAGTATGATGTGGTTCTTGTTGGCATTACAAAGGATGGCAGATGGCTGCTTGCGGATTCTGTTAAGTCGATTACAGACAACAGCTGGTATCAGTCTGCAACAAAGGCAATACTTCTTCCGGATGCAGGACTTAAGTCACTGCTTATTGAAGGTCCGGATGGAAGCAAAACATATCGGCATGTGGATGTGATTTTCCCGGCGCTGCACGGGAAAAACGGTGAGGACGGAACCATTCAGGGACTTTTTGAGATGGCACATATTCCGTATGTGGGCTGTGGTGTGCTGGCCTCTGCGATTTCCATGGATAAGCTTTATACTAAAATTATTGTAGAGGAGCCGTTGAAGCGGATTGGTGTCCGCCAGGCAAAATATGTATCTATCGTTGGCAACGAAATCCGTAACATGGAGGGAAATGTTGCAAAGGTAGAAAAAGCCCTGTCTTATCCGGTATTTATCAAGCCATCCAATGCAGGCTCCAGCTGCGGCGTATCCAAGGCGCATAACCGCGAAGAGCTGATCGCAGGTATCCGCAATGCATTTCAGGTGGATCGTAAGATCCTGATTGAGGAAACCATCGTCGGACGTGAGGTGGAGTGCGCGGTTTTCCGCGGTGCGGACGGCGAGATCAAGGCATCCGGCGTTGGAGAGATCAAAGCGGCAGCAGATTTCTATGATTATGATGCAAAGTATAATAATCCGGCATCCGAGACGGATACCAATCCGGACATTGCGCCGGAAAGTCTGGAGCTTATCCGTCTGGCTGCTAAAACAGTTTTTCAGGCAGTCGATGGCTATAGCCTTTCCAGAATTGATTTCTTCCTGACAGAGCAGGGACCGGTCTTTAATGAACTAAATACACTTCCCGGCTTCACAGCGATTTCCATGTATCCGATGCTGTGGGAAGCACGTGGCATTGACAAAAAGACGTTGATCCAGGATTTGATTGATACGGCATACCGGAGACCGGGATATGAAGCCTGAAAGCCTGACTGCAATAGCTTTTAAAATGAAAGGATGCATTGCCCCTTGAAGGTTAATATATCAATGGAGACCCGGGAAACCGTGGACGGAGAGACAGAGGTGCTTCAGCATCAGGCTTTTGGGATTTTACGTAAAACTGCGGAAGGAACCAAGGTCAGTTATACCATGGACGGTGTTCATCATGAGCTGGAAATTCATCCGGATACAGAAAGTGTTTTGATTATCCGTAATCGGGACAGAGAGAGACTTCTTAGATATGAGCGGAATGTACATCATATCGTGGAATATGAAACTCCGGTGGGCTCTATGGAGCTGGGATTTGACACCCGGGATGTGGTGATCCGTGAGGATCTTGAAGGAGGAGCGGACAGGATGGAAATCAAGCTCTTGTACAGGCTTACACAGTTTGGAAATCCGGTCGCAGACTGCCAACTAAGGATTGCAATTTCACCGGCGCAATAGTACAATAATACTATTGTGTATAAAGGAAAGTTGAGGATTTATCAATGTTACTTGCGATTAACTGGGGTACCGTATCTACTGTACTTATTGTCATTCTGATTATTCTGGCGATTGTGCTCGTGGCGCTTTATTTTTACGGTAAAAAGCTTACTGCACAGCAGAAGGCACAGCAGCCGATCATTGATGCCAATACACAGGATGCCAGCATCCTTGTAATTGACAAGAAAATGATGAAATTAAAAGAGGCGATCGCTGCCGGTGTACCTAAAGAGGTAGAGACGCAGACGCCGTTTTATCTGAAATGGCAGAAGCTTCCGGTGGTCAAAGCCAAAATCGGACCTAGGATGTTTACACTTCTTTGTGACCCGACGGTTTTTGCACAGATTCCGGTAAAAAAAGAGTGCAAGGTATCCATCTCCGGTCTTTACATCCGCTCGATCAAATCGGCACGCGGAGGACTGCCCAAGGCTCCGGAAAAGAAAAAGGGCATCATGGACAGAGCTAAAGATATTGTTAAGGGCAATAAGAAATAAGCATTTATCACAAAATAATATGCGTTAAGTCAAGGCTCCAAATTTATAAAAGCTCCAAATTGAATACTAGTTCTAAATAAAAACATAAAAAATGGCTTCGGGAAAATTCCTGAAACCATTTTTTTATTGAATACAGGTTGACGTAAATGCGTTGCTGTGATAGTATGAAATTTGCTTATTCTGGAAACGTGGGCTAAGTGCGCCCTTTTTTTGGAAGACACATTCACACATTTGGAATGAGCCGTGTAACAAAAGTACTGATTCATGGGATGCTGCGGGAAGGCGCTTAGAACGGTAGTTATTATACCGCTTCCTAAGGATCTTAACAAGCATTTTGTGAGTCCTAACTAAACGGACAGCCAGCAACTGTCCAGATTAGCAGGGGTGAACGGTCAATGAAAAAAAGCAAGATGCGTGTCGTTAGAAACGGCAAAAACGTCAGAATGACATTCTCTCAGAGCAAAGAAGTTCTCCAGATGCCAAACCTGATCGAGATTCAGAAAGACTCCTACAAGTGGTTCCTTACGGACGGCCTTAAGGAAGCTTTTGATGATATCTCTCCGATTCAGGATTTTGCCGGTCATCTGAGTCTGGAGTTTGTGGATTACAAGCTCTGCGAAGATGAGAAAAAATATACAATTGAGGAGTGCAAGGAACGCGATGCTACGTATGCGGCACCTCTCAGAGTAAAGGTTCGTCTGATTAACAAGGATAAGGACGAAATCAACGAGCATGAGATCTTTATGGGAGATCTGCCGCTGATGACAGACACGGGTTCCTTTGTAATCAACGGCGCAGAGAGAGTTATCGTATCTCAGCTCGTTCGTTCCCCCGGTATATATTATGGCATCGACCATGATAAGGTTGGTAAGGAGCTCTATTCCTGCACCGTAATCCCAAACCGTGGTGCCTGGATTGAGTACGAGACAGACTCTAACGATGTCTTTTTTGTACGTGTCGATAGAACTCGTAAGGTTCCGGTGACGGTATTTATCCGTGCACTTGGTGTGAGCTCCAATGCGGAGATTATTGATCTTTTTGGTGAGGAGCCGAAGCTTCTTGCTTCCTTTGAAAAGGATCCGTCCGAGGACTATGAGGGTGGTCTGCTTGAGCTTTATAAAAAGATCCGTCCGGGTGAGCCGCTTTCTGTGGATTCCGCACAGTCACTGCTCTCTGCGATGTTTTTTGATCCGAGAAGATATGATCTTGCAAAGGTCGGCAGATATAAGTTTAACAAGAAGCTGCATTTTAAAAACAGAATCAAGGGACATGCGCTTGCTGAGGATGTAGTAGATCCTGCAACCGGTGAAATTATTGCGGAAAGCGGTGAAACCATTGACCTTGCCAAGGCAGTAGAAATTCAGGATGCGGCTGTACCGTTTGTCTGGATTGATGGACCGACCCGTAAGGAAAAGGTATTGTCTTCACTTGAAGTGGATGCATCCAAGTGGCTCCCGGATTTTACCGAGGAAGAGCTGGAGCAGATGGGCATTACCGAGCTTGTATACTATCCGGTACTGCGTGGTATCCTGGATGAAGTAGATGGAAGTGATAAGGAAGCTCTTAAGGAAGCGATCCATAAAAATATCCATGAGCTGATTCCAAAGCACATCACAAAGGAAGACATTTTTGCTTCTATTAACTACTGCATGCATCTGGAAGAGGAAATCGGAAGCAAGGATGATATCGATCACCTCGGAAACCGTAGGATCCGTGCGGTTGGTGAGCTTCTGCAGAACCAGTACAGAATCGGTCTTTCCCGTATGGAGAGAGTGGTACGTGAGAGAATGTCCACACAGGACATTGAGGAGATCACTCCGCAGTCTCTCATTAATATTAAGCCGGTAACTGCTTCCGTTAAGGAGTTCTTTGGATCCTCCCAGCTGTCACAGTTCATGGATCAGAATAACCCGCTGTCAGAGCTTACACATAAGAGAAGACTGTCAGCCCTCGGACCTGGCGGACTTTCCAGAGACCGTGCAGGATTTGAGGTCAGAGACGTTCATTATACACACTATGGACGTATGTGCCCGATCGAGACACCTGAGGGACCTAACATTGGTCTTATTAACTCACTGGCTTCCTATGCCCGTATCAATCCGTATGGCTTCATTGAGGCACCGTACCGTATTGTGGATAAGAGCGATCCTAAGAACCCGCGCGTTACAGATGAGGTCGTTTATCTGGCTGCGGATGAAGAGGATAACTATGTTGTGGCACAGGCTAATACGCAGCTGGATGAGCAGGGCTATTTCATTAACAATAATGTGTCCGGTCGTTATAGAGAGCAGACCACAGAGTTCCCCAAGACTGCGGTGGATATGATGGATGTATCGCCTAAGATGGTTTTTTCTGTTGCAACATCCATGATTCCGTTCCTGCAGAACGATGACGCGAACCGCGCGCTGATGGGC
>DJXY01000090.1 GCA_002449915.1 Oribacterium sp. UBA6992 | reverse complement strand
CGCGTCCGGTTGTCCCGCACCATCCGGCGTAATAGTCTGCCATCTGTTGTCGGGATTCTGTTATGCTCATCTACATTAATCTGCGTAAGCGCGGAAATATAAATCCGGAATCTGGACTCCTCCGGCAGAGCATAGGACATTTGGTCATTGAGGCAGTGAATGCCCTCAATCACAAGCACATCCTGATCCGAGAGCTGCATGTATTTCCCGTTGTATTCACGTTCGCCGCTGATGAAATTGTAGGTTGGCATGGGGACTCGCTCTCCCTTGAGCAGCGCATTCATGTCATCATTAAACTGTTTCAGATCCAGACAGTCAATGGACTCAAAATTATAGTTTCCATTGGCATCTCTCGGAGCATCCTTCCGGTTTTTGAAATAGTTATCAACTGTAATCGGATGCGGATGCAGTCCAAGTGCCTGCAGCTGAATTGATAATCGTTTGGAAAATGTGGTTTTACCCGAGGAGGATGGTCCTGCAATGAGTACGATTCTTTTTTTCTGATGCGCAATACGGGTTGCAATATTTCCAACGGTCTTTTCAAAAATTGCTTCCTGCATAAGAATCAGATTATCCGTCTGTCCCCGCACGATCATCTCATTTAATGCTCCGATATTGGAGATACCTATGGTTCTTGCCCATTTAGAAGACTCCTGCTGTACCTCATAAAGCTTATGAGATGGTTTAAATTCCGGCAGCTGATCCGGATGCTCCTCGGTCGGAAGCAGCAGGATGAAACCTTCTCCATAGGGGATCAGGTCAAACCAGCGGATATATCCGGTATCCATCGTCATATAACCGTAAAAATAATCGGAGAAGTTCTTCATGGAGTAGATATTCACTCTGCTCGTCATACGATAACGGAACAGATGTTCCTTTGAATGCATCCCAACCTTGCCAAAAAAGCGGATCGCATCCTCTGTATTGACAGAACGCTTCAGGATTGGAATTTTCTGCTCCTGATACTCCTGCATCTTGTCCTTTACTTTTTGCAGAAGTTCTTTTGTCGGCTCTACAGAACCTTTAAGGAAACAGTAAAAGCCATTTCCGATCGTATAATCCACGATAACTTCAAATCCTGGAACTGTTTCACATACATTATAAAAGGCTCTCAGCATCATAAAGATTGCAGAGCGCTGATACGTCATGATTCCGATCCGGGAGGCTGCAGTTATAAACTCGACTTTCATATCCTGATCCGGACATCTTTTATGAAGCTCATAAAATCTGCTGCCATCCTTTACCAGCAAAATGTCAAGCGGGTAATACTGCTGGAAAGCATTCGCAACATCTCTCCAGATACTCTCCCGATGAAAAGCTTTTGTAATACCATTTGCTGTAATATTCATTTCAATACCTCAAATTTCAGTATCTCAAACGAGTGCTGCAGGGAAATGGAGCGGTGCCGTAAGTACTTCCGCTTCCGGAAAGCTCCCCTTTATAAAGTCTGCAATATACTCAGTAAATACATGCTCAAGCCCATAGTGTCCGGCATCAATCAGAGAAATGCCCTCCTCTGTATAGTCAAGTCCCTCATGATGTCCCATATCACCGGTAAGAAAGGCGTCTACGTGATGCCCGAGCACGGTTTTAAGTTCACCTCTGCCGGAGCCGGGACAGCATGCAATTTTCCGGATGATGGATCCGGCATCGTAATACTGTACAAATGGAAGCTGAAATTTTTCCTTGACGAGAAGGCTCAATTCTTCTGCTGTCATGCTGTGCGGAAGCTCTGCGATAAAACCGATTCCGTAGGGTGCTTCTTCTGCCGATGCTGTTTCAGAAGCTGCATTTCCATCATTGGGAGTCATTGGAGCTTTGGTATATTCCATCGGTGCAGGCTTTTTGAGACCAAGCTTCCCGCAGACCAGATCTCCCATACCGCCCGGACAGCTGTCAAAGTTTGTGTGCATGGAGTACACCGCCACATCATTACGGATCAGGTCCAGCAGCTTGATTCCAAGTCCGGTTTCATCATTGATGGATTTAATCGCATGGAAAATAATGGGATGATGTGTAACGATCAGATCACAGCCTTCTTCAATGGCAGCATTCACTACATCCAAACTTGCGTCCAGTGCAACATACACTTTGGATACCTCCTGATCTGAGCGGCCCACGAGCAAGCCGGGGTTGTCCCATTCGCAGGCAGCAGCTCTGGGCGCCAGCGCATCCAGTTTGTTGATAATATCATTTACTGTGATACTCATTTATAAACCTCCAAGGCTTTTGTAAGATCCATATAGTCACGAAGGACTACCGGATCCTGTGTTTTTTTTAGGATTCCAAGATAACGTTCCTGTTCTTTTAAAAGATACGCATGAAGTACCGGGCTTTTTTTCTCAAGCAGCTTCCAGCCATAAGTATATTCATATTGCGCATGCCCGCGGACCGGAGTCTTGTTTCCGGCAGTACACGACATAATTACGTAGTATTTGCCTTCATCCGTAAGCATCTCCTCGTCCGAGATCTCCATCCCGTTGTCGGTAAGAAACCTGCGCACCTTATTAAGCTCGGACTGCGGTGACAGGATGAATCGTTTAAAATCTCCGAGACGCCCATCCAGGATCCGGATCATAAGCTCTCCGCCGATCCCTGCAATAATCACGGTATCCACCTCACCACTTCGGACCGGATGAAGCCCA
>DJXY01000118.1 GCA_002449915.1 Oribacterium sp. UBA6992 | reverse complement strand
AAGTGTACCAGCCATTGTGGTAGACTGTACCATCTTTGGACCATCCTTGCCCTGTACGGTAAGGTACATTGGAATGAGGCAAAGCAGGATACAGATCACTGCCTGCCACCATGGTAATCCGCCAAGCCATAGCCCGGTTCTAGCGTTTTTGTCTTCAGCCATAAAATAACCCCCTTTAATTATGATACTGAACTGACATGTAATATCATTACTAGATAAATTTTAGCATAATGACATTTTTATTACAATCTGCTTTACCGGAAAAAGGTTTCATTCACATACATTTTTATATATGTGGCATATAGGCAAATACTATAATGATAGTGCTAAAGCTGTGTCAGAATCTGTGCGCAGATTTCCTCTATGCTTCTGCCATCTGTAGGTATAATATCCTCTGCAAGCTCCCGGTAAATCGGGTCACGTTTCTCAAGTATTTCACTGATATCCTTCACATTCACATGTCCTTTAAGCACCGGACGGTCAGTCTGATTTACATTAAGTCTTTCTGCCACTGTTTCCGGAGTCACGGAAAGATAAATGATGCGGCCTCGTCCTCGCATCAGCTGCCGGTTCACCTCACGTAGAGGTGTTCCTCCGCCGCAGGATATGATCGCATGCTCCGATGTAAGGTCCGAAAGCACTTTCGTTTCAAGTTCTCTGAAATATTCTTCACCAAACTGCTTAAATATCCCGGAAATAGGCATTCCTGCCCTGGACTCAATTTCACTGTCCATCTCCAGGACCGGCAGTCCGGTCAATTCAGAAAGTCTGGATGCCACAGTTGATTTGCCGCTTGCCATAAAACCGATCAGATAAATATTGCCCTCAATTTCTTTCATCGTCTGCCTCATCCCTCAAAAACATCCAAAAGATTCCTTACAAGCTCCACCGGCATCTGCCCTGGCGCTGATGCCTCATCTGCTGCCGCAAATGTATAATCAGAGCCAAATACATTTCCTGAAATCCTGCTGATTTTACCTAGGCTTCCCATTGACATCGCAATAATCTCATGCCGCGCGTGATCCTCCAGGCGAAACTCTGTAACTGCATACAAAAGTCTTGCTACATCTCTTGGATCCTTAGGCATATATGCTGTTTTTACAATGTCCGCTCCGGTACCTGCAAGCTCCCGGAACTTTTGTAAAAGCTCCGCAGTCTCCGGGGTAAAATGGAAGTTATGATACGAGGCAATTGTCGCGATATTTGCATTCGCAGCATCAAGAAGAAGTCTGTGCACGATATCAGCATCTCGTCCTGCTTCTACATCTACAAAATCAACACAACCGGAATCCATCGCAGTAAGGATCGTTTGTAAATATATCTCTCTATCCGTCTGAGAGGCTGTATATGGAAATATGCCTCCCTCCGCATCGGTGCGTATCGTAAAAAGCAGCTTTTTTCCGGCAATAATCGCCTGAATCATCTTAAGCACCGGCTTAAAATCATTTGCGAAGTCATCTGCGTAAAGCTCAGATGCAAGATCATATCTCCACTCTACAATGTCCGCTTTTGTCGCAGCGCAAATTTCCGCCTGCCTGCGAATGTCCTTAAGCGTTTTGCCGGTAATCGGCACACAGATTTTTACTTTATTCATCTCTCCCCCCTAATGTATCTCTGATGCCGACTACTGTTCTGTCCCCGACGATGTAGACTTGTTTTTAAGGAGCTTACCGATTTCATCTACAAAAGTATTGACATCCTTAAACTCTCTGTAAACAGACGCAAAACGAACATAGGCTACCTGATCAACTTCTTTCAGCTTTTCCATAACAAGCTCACCGATCTGTCTCGTCGGAATTTCCTTTTCACCAGTAGCGAATATTTCATTTTCGATTTCATCCACCATTTTCCGGATCTGATCCGTAGATATCGGACGCTTATGACAGGAGTGCAGAATACCATTTTCGATTTTGGAGCGGTCGTATGGTACTCTGGTCTGATCCTTTTTTATCACCATAAGCGGCATGGTTTCCAGCTTCTCATATGTAGTAAACCGTTTCCCGCACTTCTCGCACTGCCGCCTTCTCCGGATCGCCGCATTATCATCCGCTGGTCTCGAATCAATAACTCTGGTATCTTCTGCGCCGCAAAATGGACATTTCATACTATTCCTCTTTCTGTTTATTACGTAGTCTGGTTGGTATCTGCATCATGGGACGAATCCAAAAGCTTTGTCTGCTCCTTATAGTTCTCTGGTTCTAAATCACGTTGTGATTCATCCGGAGATACTTTCTGAGCATTGGAATCTATGCTCTGTACATTATGCGTTGCCTGGTAGATCTCCTCAAAGCTTGCATGTTTTTCCGGGGTGTCTTTTTCCTGTGTCTTAACAGCTTCCGCCTCCTCGGGACTCAGCTCTCTATATTCGGCATAGGGTGTCACATCATCATTTCCATTGCCTTGATAGTCCTCACTATATGCGCTCAGGTAAAAAATAGACTGTGCCGCCACCATATACGGTATCGTCCACAAAAATCCTACTCCGAATGTAATAACGCTAAGCAGGATCCAGGGCAGAAAAGAAAGCATCAGCAAGAGAAAACGGATTTTCCTTTTTTTCATAATATGGATAGAAACGCGAATTGCCGTCCCGGCCTTCATGTCAGGATTATCTGCAGATGCCAGTGGTGCCATACCAAGAACCAGTGCCATATAATAGATCAAAAGTGTAGTGATAATGTTGATGACTTCTACCGTCTTTGTTTGAAATCCCATCCTTAAGCTAAGAAAAAGTTCAGGCATCATCAGCACCCAGCTGATCAACCAGATGATGATCATTACGCCAAGATAATGTCCCATTTGCCGCACTCTAAAACCTTTAAATATATCAAATGGCACACATTTTCTGCCTCTCACAATATTAAGAAACATGATCTCCATGCCAAGGGATGTTCCGATAATAAACCAGAGCAGCAAAGCTACCAGTGCCGCGGCGCAAATCCCGGCACATGTAGAAATCAGTAAAGTACTGTATGCACTGCTTCCAAACAGGATGACAGGATCTCTTAGCATCATACCAGCAAGTGCAAGCACCATACTGATCCCGAAGGAAATGCTCACGATTCCGATCACCATAACCAGATACGCTGCAATCGATGCAATCCAGTTGCCATGCATCTGATGCCATGCAAAAGCTTTGATTTCACGGTTTGTCATCATATGTAATACCTCCGTGTTGTGGTCTTATACTTTTCAATACGAGGAAATTATATCATATCTTGTATATACCGTAAATTACACCTCAT
>DJXY01000054.1 GCA_002449915.1 Oribacterium sp. UBA6992 | reverse complement strand
AGTCAAATGCATTCGCAGCCTGAAACTGGCTCTGCCAGGAATCTGCATCATCACCAGCCATGTCATTGTTGGCATGATCACCTGCCACGACCATCAGCGGGCGCAGCACAACCTTTTTATAGCCGGCATCCTTAACCTTTTTAATAACACTCTCACAGCTGGTATCCTCCGGCTTTCCTTCGACCGTACCTATGTAAACATTGACATATTTAAGTGCCTGCATCTGCGACTGCATCTGATCATAAGTCACAGCTGCCTGGTGGCTTGTACCGTGTCCCATAAAGACAAACGCAGTACCGTCCTGTTCCGCCTGATCAAGACTGTCATAATCTGCCGCCTTGACCGCCGTGTCGGTGATTGCCTTGGCGACCGCCTCCTTGTCCTGATTGACTACCGTTCCATCTGCGCCAACCTCGCCAAGGAGAGGCTCTGCTACCTGAATCGTCTTGAACTTGTCCTGATATTTATCCACTGTCTCAACAAGCTCGTCGTATTCCGCTCCGTGCATCAGATGCGTCGGCTGCACCACCAGATTCTGAACGCCGTTTTTTACCGCACGCGCAAGCGACTGCTCCACGTTATCAATGCATTCGCCGTCCCGCGCCTCCACGTGATTTATGATGATCTGCGAGGTAAAAGCTCTCCGTACGGACCATCCTGCGAATGCTTCCTGTAGAGCTTTTTCAATACCGCCGATGTCCTTTGCGCGGCTGTCATTAAAGGAAGTGCCGAAGCTCACAACCAGAAGCTCGTTTTCTCCGATGCCATCCTGATTTAACGGATCATCCTTGGATGCGTCTCCAGTGTCTCTGCCAAAATATTCCGGATCGGCAAATTCCCCCTTGACGAGCTGTTTCTGTGTGTCGGTAAGGGCATCCCAGGCTGCTTTTGCCTCCTGGCACTGCTTATCCGTATCTTCCGTCCGCTCCTTAACATAAATTGCATCAATCAAATCCGCTACATGATCCGCTGCCGCCTGATCCACCTCGCTTGCATTTGCACTGGAGTTAACGGTATCCGCTGACTTAGTTTCGGAAGCAGCCGTCGTAGTCTCGCTTCCCGATTCCGCTGCCGCTGTTGTACGTGCTCCGCCGTTTCCTGCTCCGCAGCCCGACATTGTAAGTGTGGAAGCTGCGAGAAGGGCAAGCATGGTTCCTGCCAATTTCTTTTTCATTTTATTCCTTTCTGCCAGTTACTCGTGGCAAAGGTGATTCTGTCATCAGGCAGGTCTCCTGACTCATGGCATCGCATGCCGCCTTCCCGTTTCCAGTGACTGAGGTTCACTCCGGTAATTCTTTACTGCTGTGTGAAATCGTTGATCATAAAGCTTAAGCAATTTCCCGGCGTAGGTTAGCCCGGCTTCCAAGCATGTTTATGACCTCATGGCATGTTTTTAGCATTTACAGTGACGAGTTCGTGCAGGCCTTGCACCTGCTTCCCTATTATCCCGGGCAAAGTGCGCGGGCACCAGATGACATTGACTGTTCCTGACCATTATATCGGGTTTGCAGACATCCGCCAAGAGGATGAGAAGGATATAGGAGATGACTTGACCTCTGTCCTCGCATAAATTTTTTTGCCTCGCATCATTTCTTCATCCAGTTCGTTTCATAGTCCCGTAGCGCTGCCACAGCCTCCCCGGACATCGGAATCAACGCGATCATGTTAAACACCGTCATAAGTCCGATGCCAAGATCTCCGAGATCCCATACAAAAGTATATGTCGCAAGACATCCGATAAACAGATTGATAATGCCAATCACCTTGTAAATCGTCTGACTTGTCCAGTTATCTCCAAAAATGTACGCAACATTGGAACGGGCATAGAACATCACCCCGATAAAAGTCGAGAAGCTGAAAAGCCAGAGCGTAATCGCAATAAACACCTCGCCTGCATAGCCAAAATGATACTGCATAGCCTTCTGCAAAAGATCCATTCCGCTCAGCCCCGAAAGCATGTCCTCCGGCGCAAGCAGCATCACAAACGCTGTGCAGCTGCAGATCACAATCGTATCTATAAAAACACCAAGCGACTGTAAAAGGCCGGACTTCACAGGATGATCCACATCACCCGCAGCAGCCGCGCATGGCGCAGATCCGGAACCCGCCTCATTGGAAAAAAGTCCCCGCTTGACACCATTCATGATAACAGCACCCATACCACCGGCAACCGCCTGCCTGAGTCCAAATGCCTCTGTCAGAATCCTCCGGAACACACCCGGGATCAAACGGAAATTATTAATGATGACAAAGATCGTAAGGAACAGATAAAAACCCGCCATCACCGGCACCACGATGTCAAGCACCTTGACCGACGTGTTTTTCCTGAGAATGATGACGGCCGCAATCGTGCTCAGTATGACCGCAGTAACCATCGGCGGCACACGAAACGCATTATCAAACGCTGTGGCAACAGAATTTCCGATTACCTGACTGATACCGCACCAGCAAAGCAGTCCGGAAAATGCAAACAGGATCGCAATCACGCTCTTCCGCTTCTTTCCATGCAGCAGTGAATGCAGATAATACGCGGGGCCTCCCCGGAATCCTCCATACAACGGATCCTTCTGTTTATACATTTGCGCAAGTGTAGCCTCGACAAATGCCGTACTGGAGCCCACAATTGCAGTCACCCACATCCAGAAAACCGCACCGGCGCCACCTGCCGATACTGCTGCGACAACCCCGACCAGATTCCCCATGCCAACACGAGTTGCAGTAGAAACAATCAGCGCCTCGATGCCGGAAACCGGATTACTCTTTTCTTCATCCACATTTTTTTCCATCACCACCCGGATCATCTCAGGAAACAGCCGCACCGGTAGAAATCTCGTAATGATCGTACAGAAAATACCCGCAGGAATCAGGATCAATACCATCAGTGAGAGTCCGAGCGAGGAGCCACCCGGCAAAGGAATCGTCACCAGATCTCCCCAAAGCAAATTGTATACAAAATGAAATAAAGCCATCCCTCACATCCCCCTTTTCGTTATACACATAAGGCATATCTCCAATGCCCAATATTTATTGATTATACACTTACGCTTTAAATTTGTGAAGCGTGGCACAGCCTATATTCATCCGCTATATAGCCTCTGCAAATGGCAATGACAGGAAGTTTACAAAGGTTTTCACTCTTATTTTTGCTGCCTTGCCATTACTACAGGTTTATGCTATGATCATAGTCCGCGGTGATACAAGACATGTCACTGCAGAAATGCATGAGTTCGAGACCTTCCTCATGTAAAACAAAACTAAAGGAGAAAATCATATGAAGCAGAAAGACGTCTTATTTATGACGCAGGCAGCGATGATTGCTGCTGTTTATGTTGCCCTGACCTACGTGTTTGCGGCAATTTCATTTGGCGAGGTTCAGCTCCGGATTGCGGAAGCACTGACGATCCTTCCCATGTTTACGCCCGCTGCGGTTCCGGGACTTTTTGTCGGATGTCTCATCGGCAATATCCTTGGCGGTGCCGTGCTGCCGGACATTATCTGCGGAAGCCTTGCCACTCTCATTGGCGCAGTATTCACCTGGAAGCTTCGGACCAGAAGCCCATTTCTTGGATGTCTGCCACCGATCCTTGCCAATATCATCGTTGTCCCTTTTGTCCTGAAATATGCGTACGGAACCAACCTTCCAATCCCATGGATGATGCTGACTGTCGGTCTCGGCGAAGTCCTCGGCTGCGGTGTCCTGGGCTGTGTATTATATTACGCACTGAAAAATCATAAGGAAGCAATCTTCCACACAAAACAGTTTGAGATGGCTGCATAAATTTAATGCAGCCACCTTGGTTAATGGTAATGCAAGTTTACCAAGACGCAGCAAAACCAGCTTACTTAAAATCAACGAACAAAAAACAACACGCGTCTAAAAACAGCCTATGCCGGCGAAATGATTGATATCCGCCGGCACAGGCTGTTTTTATGTTTCCATATTATGTTTCTATATGTCAAACGACGGAAGCTAATACTCAATGGCTTGCTTCCGAGGCTGCCTCGTCCGTAGCTTTTTTCTCTTCCGATGCTTCCGCGATCTTCCGACGGGTCCAGGCATCCACCACCTTCCGAAGCCGTCCAAAATACGGACTCACCTTCATATTTTCTGCGCCGTAAGTAAGCTGCAGCTCATATTCATTGGGAAGCCAGCTCCGGATATCTGACTCATCATGAGAGATCACAGCTTCCAGCTTATCCAGAGCCTTATATACCCTGGCTTCCGGTGTCTTAAGCTCCTCCATCTCCGTCAGAAGCGCACGCCACTCCTCCCGCTGCGGAGAAGGAAATGTATTCACCCAGTTCATAAAGATGGCAAGCTCCCGGTCGCCGTCCGCATCGCTTTTTTCAAACGCAGGGATATCCCCCGTAAACGCCTCGCC
>DJXY01000075.1 GCA_002449915.1 Oribacterium sp. UBA6992 | reverse complement strand
CTGAAAGCTCAGCCATCAGCGCTGTATACGCGCATACCTTGTCATCCTGTCCGTATGCACCCACCATGGAGCGGTCCAGACCAACATCGACTGCCTTCTGTGCCGGTACCAGCGTAAGCTCCGCTCTTAGGAAATCCTCCTCTGTCATGCCAAAGCGCTCATTCAGGATGGAGAGCACCTTCAGCTTAAAAGCAGCCTTTACCTTATCATCCTGAATCGGTGTGGAGCCTACAAGGATGTTGAGCTCCTCGCCACGCAGTCCCTCAGCCAGCGTACGCTGATTCTGCTTTGCTGCAAGATGCGGCAAAAGATCCGTTACTACAAACACCGGATCATCCTTTTCCTCTCCGATATGAAGATCTACAGCACTGCCATCCTTAAGCATCACTCTTCCGTGCAGGGCAAGCGGCGTGGTCCCCCACTGATATTTCCGGATACCGCCATAATAATGCGTTTTGAAGTATGCAAGCTCATCCTTCTCATATAGAGGATTTGGCTTTAAATCCAGTCTCGGCGAGTCAATATGCGCAATATTAAAGTGCACACCCTGATCCAGTGGATTTTGTCCAAAGGTCGTAAGGATCAGGTTTTTGCCGCGGTTATTGTAGTATACCTTATCTCCGGGTGCGTATTTCCTGCCCCTTTCAAAAGGTACATATCCGGCATCCTCCGCAAGACCGATGGTATATTTGACGCACTCCCTCTCAATCTTGGAGTGGTTCAGAAATTTCTTATATCCCTCGCAGAACTCTTCCGCTTTTTCAATAGCCTCCGGACGTTCCATACCGATATTTTTTATTGTATAGCAGAGCTTTTCTTCCAGCTTCTGACCATCTGTTTTTGACATAATGATTTTCCTTTCTTTCACGCAGCTCTAAAACACCGCAAAATTTTATAAGCACCATAGTATCGGTCTACTGTGACCAATCTGTGAAAAATGTTATGCCGATTCTATCTATACAGAATCAATGCACCATGCCCATTTCACTTAGAGGCCAGTACTTCACATACACCTTGGCGATCATCCGGTCACGCTTCACAAAATTATTGCTGCCCCAGTATCTTGCGTCCATCGAATTATTACGATTGTCGCCCAGCATGTAGTAGCAGCCCTCCGGCACGGTAACATCCACCTCCGGGAACTGATTTCCATCACAAATCATCGGCTCCGGCAGATATACCTCTTCCTTAGCTTCTCCATTGACATACAGGGTACCGACCGGGACCTTACCTGTGGATGATTTAACCGGTAGCTTGGAGATCTCGGAAGCATCCACCTCTCCGGTTTTTTTGATTTCAATATGATCCCCCGGCATGCCGATCACACGCTTTACATAATAAATCACGCGGTTCTTGCTGTCTGCCTGTCCGCAGTTGGGACATACGCCGGCATCCGTCTCCCGGTACTCTGCACCGCAGTTCCGGCAGGTATAGCCGTAAATAAAAATTGCCACATCATCTCTCGCAACATCCCCAAAGGTATACTTCAGTCTCGAACCAAATACCCGGGAGCCAGCCATGATGGTGTTTTCCATTGAGCCTGTCGGTACAGTGGAATTGGCGATAATAAAGTTGTTAAGCAGAAATGCCGCTACCGCTGCAAACACAAGGATCTTGATCCACTCGATAATTTCACTTAGCACACCTGGCTTTTTTTCTTCCGGTTCCTTCTGATCCCTGCCGTGTCCGGCATGCTTATGATGTTTTTCCTGTTTTGCCTCAGATTTTATTTCGGTTTTTATGTCAGACTGTACCTCAGGATTTCCCTCTGATTCCATGTCCTGCGGCTCATCCTGCAGCTTGGTCGTATTCTTATCATGATCCTTATCCTGATCCTGATCTTTATCCTTCTTGGGATCCGGAAGCTCCGTTACCTTATGATCTACAATCTCTATAAATGGATTATTTTTATTGTTTTCCATGGCTCTCACTGTTCTTTCCTGTTGTTCATCGTTGTGTGCTCCTCCAGAAGCTCCTCATAAAGCCTTTTCAGCCTCCATTCGCGATTTGTTTCCGTTTCCACACATTTTAAATCTACTGTAACTCCATTTCTGCGCAGTGCTCCAAGGAACTGCCGCATTTCCTCTCCGGTAAAGCCGCTCATCCGCATCATTTCAGCATCCTCCGGCAGCTCCCGGACTTCCTCCTCCGGTATCTCCTCAAGACGGATCCTCTGCAATATGGCAACCGACCGCACCGTACGAAGCTTCGCTCTATCTTTCTGATTTATATATAGAAGTTTTTTCATGTCGTTCCTCCACGATTTATGTATTATACCTTATGCATTCTTGCCATGCAAAGAATTTTGCCTATTGTGATTCTTGTAATTCCTGTCCCTGATGCTAAAATTGTTTTAATAAACATATATTTTATGGAGGTCATTATGGAAAAGAGAGTCTGGCGTGCGCCTGCTGCCAATGGTGTCGGTACAATCTACTGTGTACTGCTTCGGGATGAGACAACTGCGCCTCGTGCCATCATCAACCTTGTCCATGGGATGCAAAGCCATCTCGGTCGATATGATGCACTCTCGGAGGAACTTGCCAGAAAGGGCTTTATCGTCATCCGACAGGATCTACAGGGACATGGACACAGCGCCAATGTATCCGGTTCCTTTGGCGAGAAGGATGGCTGGCAGGCAATGCTCCATGACCTGCGTCGTATGAACCACCTGGCACAGAAATGGTTTCCGGGACTTCCCATAATCATGTTCGGTCACTCTATGGGATCGTTTCTTGCAAGAGATTTTGCTTCCAGATATCCTAAAGAGCTGGATGGTCTGATTCTGTCCGGAACTGCCGGTATAAGCTATAAAACCCGTATTGCTTACTCTTATATCGCTACGCAATATAAAATCCACGGCAGCATGTATGACGGGCATAAATACACCAATAAGATGGCGGAAATATTTTTAAAGGATATCTCCAATCCGGTCAACAGCTATGCCTGGTGCTCTACGGACGAGGAAACCTGCCGGATGCATGAGCACGACCCCTTAGCCTGCCATCTTACACTTGGTGCATGCTTTGATGTTCTGAAGGGGCTTCTTGGAATTTCCGGGAGCAGTTGGGCAAAAAAGGTTCCTGACATTCCCATCTACATTTTCAGCGGCGGAGCCGATCCTGTCGGGGACTATGGCATCGGTCCTGCACAGGTCTATGCCTGGCTTAAGGGCACCGGTCACGGGGATGTGAGTCTCAGGATCTATCCGGGGAAACGTCATGAGATGCTGATGGAAACCAACCGGGAGGAAGTAAAACACGCTCTTTTATCCTGGATTGATGCACATTTTTAAGCTTCAGCATATATAATATTTCAATGAATATTTCCTAAACTCTCTTGTTTCCGGGATGAGAATCGTTTATATTGTTGATACCTGAGAGAACACAGTTTCGTTGATCCTTCCCCGGAGAGCCGCGGAAGGGTTTATATAGAAAGGAATGATGCCAATGGTTTTATCCGATGATGCAATACAATTTGCGGAACAGTTTTCTGATATCACGAATAATCCAAATTACCGGATGTTAAAAGCTGTTCCGAGACATGGAAGCACCAACACCTATGATCACAGTGTCAGAGTGGCAGAAATGGCTTATCACATGGCTCCGAAGTTCGGTGTGGACTCCGTCAGCGCTGCGAGAGTCGGTCTGCTGCACGATTTCTGTCTTGTCGATTACCGTAAGGGAGATCCGGTGGGACACAATGGCCGCATGTACTGCTTCTATCATCCGGAGGATGCTGTGGAAAATTCCGAGAAGGAAGGCTACAAGCTCTCCGAGAAGGAAAAGAAAGCCATCCGCAGTCATATGTTTCCGCTGGCTACTTCCGTGCCAACCTCAAGACTCGCTTATATCCTGACACTGTCCGATAAGATTGTTGCGACACAGGAATCCTTTGCCAATGCCGTGGAAAGCTATATGCGATTCAAGATGCTTCTGAATGCTAAAAGGTTAAAAGCGGTACGCGTTCTCCACAGGGATCATTCAGATGAACTATGGACAAGATGAAATTAATTAATCCACAGGAAACCATCCGTATCATTCAGCAAAATGAATTCCGCTTTCAGAAGCGCTTCGGTCAGAACTTTCTGATTGATGCCAATGTACTGAACCGGATCATTACAAGCTCGGAAATTACAAAGGAGGATTGTGTCCTCGAGATCGGTCCCGGCATCGGTACCATGACACAGGCTCTGGCAGAGGCTGCCGGTCACGTGGTAACGGTCGAGATCGATGATAACCTGATTCCAATTCTTACATCTACACTGAAGGATTATGAAAATGTTACCATCCTGCATAATGACGTATTGAAGCTGGATCTCAATGAGGTCATTGATACCTATAATGCAGGGAAACCTGTCAAGGTCGTAGCCAATCTGCCTTACTACATCACAACGCCGATCATTATGGGGCTGTTTGAAAGTCTCGCTCCCATCTTATCCATTACCGTTATGGTACAGAAGGAGGTTGCAGACCGGATGAAGGCAGGACCGGGAAGCAAGGACTATGGCGCGCTTTCCCTCGCGGTGCAGTATTATGCCGAGCCGGAAATCGTACAGCAGGTTCCGCCAAACTGTTTTATCCCGCGGCCAAATGTCGGCTCTGCCGTCATTCGCCTGAAGCGCTACCCGGAGCCACCGGTTAACATGCAGGATGAGGAGTTTATGTTTCAGCTGATCCGCGCTGCCTTTGGTCAGCGTCGGAAAACTCTTTTGAACTCGCTCTCTCATGGTGCGGGACTTCAAAAGGATGCAATTCTGCGGGCTCTTGATAAGATGAGTCTCCCGGCAACAGTCCGCGGAGAAGCACTGACACTGGAGCAGTTTGCCAGGTTGAGCGACCTGCTGCAGCCGTAAGATACGCACGATCTACTGCCTGGAAACAAACAGTTGCTGTTTCACAACATGGAACTTGGCTTTTAATATGTACTAGTGTTAGGGCTTATATCTTTATTGCTTGCACCTCATAAAAAACGGATCGGAATTGATCTCCGACCCGTTTTTTTATGCCATATTTCCGTAAGCTTCTATCAGTTTTTGACCGGAACCGAAGCCACAAAATGATATCCCTGGTCTTTAAAATAATTCTCTCCGTCTTCTCTCCCCATCAACTGCTCTGTTCCATCGCCGGGGTTATAAAGTCGTATATTGAACTGATCATAGCCCGTAACAAGCTGATAGCTCTCTCCGCTGTAGGCCACAACCGGTATTCCCTTCCCGACAAAATACAGCACACTGTTAAGATCCAGACCGGAAGCATTGACCATGATCATATCCTCATACAGATTAAGTCCGGTAAGCTCCGGCAGCTTCTCTATGAGCTCCTGTGCCTTAGATGCCGGGTCCTTGATATGCACAATTGTTTCCTTATCATCCCGGTTCCATATCATGTGCTGATTCTGATCCGTCACATAGCCCTGATCCTCATAGATAAGATTCCATGCTTCTCTTAAGGATTGTGTTCTGCCGCGGAAATGTCCCATGGACCATGCATAAAAGAGCTGTCCACTGCTCTTTGTATCTGCAGTAAACTCAATCGAGGAGGTCTTTTCCACAGAGAGATGCTCTGGCGTATGGAGTGAAACGCTCCTTTTCCCGAGATTTTGAACCTTAAGCTGATAGATTTTCTGCTTTACACCGGAATTTTCACTTTCCACAGAAGCTTTTGTCGTATCCGCTCCCTCCAGATTGGAAATGATCGAGTCCTCTCCCTGCTTTGACAGGTCTCCGGCATTCAGCTTATCAAAATGGATCCGTCCGCCGCCTACCTCAATATTGGCAAAGACCAGACCCTCCTTATGATAATCCGTCTTTATGTTCTGTTCGGCATCCTCAATACAGATTCTGGAGACCGGAACCTCCTGCATTGTGGTATACGTATCCTGCACGGAAGCCTCTGTCAGACCATAAATCAGATCCTCTCCGATAAAGCCAAGGATTCTTACATTGTCTCCATCCGGAGAGATCGTAAAGTTGTTGTTAGAATCCAGATCCATAAACATGAGCTTACTACTGTGATACCGGTCAGACGCTGCCGGATCCTGCCAGGCGATATATCTGCCGGACTCCGAGCTTGCAAATTCGGACTGCTCAAGTCCCTCCGCAACGGTTACCACCTCCATGCTGTTGATATCAACGCCATAGATACTTCCCTCATAATAGAGGTACAGCATTCCTCCGCTGCTGATATATGAGAGTTTCTCAACATTCCACGCAATCTGTTCATAGTTTTCCGGGATCCGGATAAAGAAGTTTTCTGTAACGGTATCCTCTGAATTATCATAGGTGTAATATACAATTCCGTTATAACCCTCATGCTTTCCACGATTGATATAGCCATAAACAAGGAAACTTACATCACCGTTATTTTGCACAGATAAAACCCTGATTTTGTGTGCCCGGTAATCAGATCTCAGACTATCGTTCTCCCCCCGATAGGTAAAAATCTGTGTAAGCTCTCCATGATCCGAGGCATCGTATCTCCAAAGAGCATCTCCTGTGGTAAATGCAGTAAACTGCCCGGAATCCGAAGCCTGGGTCTGGATCGCTTCCTCGCTTCCAATGCCGATTTCAATGCTGTTATCCTTAAACCGATCGCCGGATCCATCAAAAAGCTCCTCTGTTCTCCGGTCAAAATTCATCATAAAGATTCTCTGAGGATCATATCGCAGCAGATAATTATCTTCATTTCTGAATTTTGTCACTGTACCCTGGTCCGACGTACATTCTGACTCATATACGATCTGGATTTCTCCCATAACACCGGACATCTCCTTGACAGTCAGGTAGAAATCTCCATCAGGCTTCATACCTGTATTTCCCCATGTAATCTGGTCAAAGCTCGAGTGAATCGTCACATGTCCGAGATCCGTTTGATCCACGGTATCATTGCTTTCCATATACTGTGTGAGCTCTCTCGCCGCAGTCTTATCAAAGGATTTCTCGGTAAAAGACCTGGCAAGTGAAATCATATCCGCCGCATAATTTTGATCTGTCCACAAAATCCTCGTGTAAAAGTTAAGCGTATCCTCGCCTGTATCCACCGTAAGCTTTAAAAGATACTCCTGGTCCTTGGCAATCAGGTTCTGAATCGGCACAGTAAATGATGTTTTTCCATCGCTGGTGCCTAGATCTGTCACCGCGCCGTTTTCTATCAAATGACTGAGATCCAATGAGCGGATCTCATACTGTACCGTCTGAATGCTGCTGTCATAGTCCTGCATGACCAGTGCAAGCTTACGATCCTCCGGAAGTACCGTGATCGAGTCCCTCGCCGCCTGATTTCCCATATCCTGCAGATACGCATGCATCGGATTGATCAGTAAATCCTGCTCCTTTACAAACATCACCGGCAGCTTGGGATCCCCCATTGTAGAGTACACGGTATTGGATCGTTCCATCGAGCGGAAAGAGAATATAAAATAAACAATGAGAGCGGCGAGAAAGATGCCGCTCATAAAAAGAATCCTGTAAATACGTTTTTTCGTCTGTTTTTTCACTGCTGCTGTTTCTCCCGATATCCAAGTGCCTGCTCAAGCGCAAGCTTCTCCTCCGCACCGAGCTCAACCTCCGTGGTTCCGGCATCTACATCCTTGATGTACAGGAAACAGCCTTCCTTGGAATACACGGAATTTAACACAAAGCCTGTATTGGTATAGTCCAGCATAGCCATTGCGAATGACAAATTTCCGCCGATGCCCCCAAAGGCATTATATTTGATCATGCCAAATTTCTGAAAGGACGCACGGATATTCCGGTTCAGGATACGAAGCATTTCCTTGTTTTTCTGGTCCTCATCCTCAAGATTTTCCACATGCTTCTGCAGTGCCACGAAATAATCCTCAAGAGATTCCGCATCCTTTCCCCGCATAAAAAACTCATACTGCTTCCTGAGCCTCTTATATTTTGCATTCGCTCGGATGGCAAGAATCAGTGAAATAAATGCCAGCAGCAAGGCTGCCCCGATCGCCGCCAGCATGATATACTCTCTATTTATCATCATAATCACTCCAGGACTCCGGATTTCAGGAGCCGGAAGCCGAATTTAATATGGTAAAAATCCGGTCCAGATCCTCCGGTGTGTAATATTCAATCTCAAGCTTTCCCTTATGGGTATCCTTAGGCACAATCGAGACCTTTGTACCAAGACTTGATTTCATTTTTCTCTCCAGATCCTTGTATATCGCCTTGAGCTGCTTCATTTCCTCTGCTTCCGGAGATGCCTTCTTTTCCTTTTTTTCCTTTGCAAGCTTATCCAGCTTTACTAGATTTTCAATCTCACGGACACTGAGATTTTCTTCCTCGCACTTCCTCGCTATCCGGATCCGAAGCTCGGAATCCTCAATGCCAAGCAGCGCCCGCGCATGTCCCTGTGTAATTTTCCCCTCACGCAGCATCTCCAGAATCTCTGGCTCCAGCTTCAGAAGTCTCAGGCTGTTGGTAATGGTCGAACGTTTCCTTGCGACCTTTTCCGCAACCTCCTCCTGTGTCAGACCATATTCTGTAATGAGGCTTTGATATGCGAGTGCTTCCTCCACCGCATTGAGATCCTCTCTCTGAATGTTCTCGATAATGGAAACCTCACGGCTGGTTCTTTCATCCATCTCCCGGATAATAACCGGAACTTCCTTAAGTCCTGCCATACGTGCAGCTCTCCAGCGGCGCTCTCCTGCAATAATTTCATAGAGCGGTCCCTGCTTCTTTACAATCAAAGGCTGAATAACACCATATTCACGGATGGAGGCAGCAAGCTCCTCCAGGTCATCCTCATCAAAGGATTTCCGTGGTTGATTTTCGTTCGGCTGGATCAGGCTTAGCTTCAGCATGACCTGTCCCTCGCCCTCTGCCACATTTTTTCCTTTCTGTTCCTCCGTCTCCGGAACTCTGAGCCTGACCTCATTACCTTCTCCAAGCTCCTCTTTCCGCTTTTCGGCTACGGTCTTATAATGTGTCCTTGGTTTTGTTTCCTCCGTAGATGCAGAAGCCGGGCCAAAGATACTGCTCACACCCTTTCCAAGTCTTGATTTAGCCATTCAGTTCATCCCCCTTGCTCATAACCTCAGCTGCAAGTCTCCGATAGCTTTCCGCACCGCTTGACGAGGATTCATATATGGTAATCGGCTCCCCGTGACTGGGAGCTTCCGCAAGCCGTACATTCCGTGGAATGATCGTATCATAGATATTGCCCTTGAAATTCTGACGCACTGCATCTACAACGTCCTGTGACAGCCGGTTTCTGCTGTCATACATGGTAAAGACAATACCTTCCAGCTTCAGCTCCGGATTCAGCTGCTGCTGTACAATATGAATGCTTTCCATTACCTGCTTTAGACCCTCAAGTGCATAATACTCACACTGAATTGGTATGATTACCGTATCTGCGGCGGTAAGTGCATTGACAGTAATCGTTCCGAGGCTGGGAGGACAGTCGATCAAAATATAATTATACTGTTCCTTATATGGTCTCAGGATATCCTTCAATACATAGTTCTTGCGATCTACATCCACAAATTCCACATCTGTTGCTGCGAGATCCATGTCTGCCGGAATCAGATCCATATTTTCAATAACATCCTCAAGTATCGTTTCAGACAGATCACAGTCTCCGGTAAGCGCATTGTAAATACTATGCTCTACCTCGCTCATATCAACACCAAATCCGCTTGTCGCGTTTCCCTGAGGGTCAAAATCCAGCAAAAGCACCTTTTGATTTGCTTCAGCCAGAGTTGCCGCAAGATTAATTGCTGTCGTTGTCTTACCAACGCCGCCTTTCTGATTTGTAATTGCAATGATACGTCCCATGATCACCTCTGAACTTTTCTGTTCTCTATTTTCCAATACAAAAAATGTTTCACGTGGAACATTTTACTCTAAGTACATAGAGGTGTCAAACCTGACAAAATGTTTCACGTGAAACCTTATTCTGAAATATATTGTTTTATGCTGATATATCATGATCTTTATATAGATCCTGATATATCAGCATAATGCTCCTTAACGCGGCAGCATTATTTTCTTTAATTTTACGGTTAGCGTCTTACTGTTAGATTAATTTCCTTAGTTCTTAGCTTCTGCTCTCCTATTAGCAAACACTCTCTCGATCGGCACCTGTGCAATAATAACCGCAATAAAGACCAGTACACATCCGAGCAGCTCCTTGGGGCTCAGCCTCTGTCCGAGGAGCATCCAACCGGATAAGGCGGAAAAAACCGATTCCAGACTCATAAGTAAGGAGGCGACCGTTGGATCTGTATATTTCTGTGCCACAACCTGCAATGTGTAACCAACCGCGCTGGAAAAAATACCGGCATAAAGGATCGGTACGGCAGCGGCCGCCAGTGCCGAAAGATCCGGTGTCTCAAATACAAGCATCCCGATCAGTCCCACTACTGCAGCACCAAAAAACTGAATGTTGGAAAGCTCAACCGGATTAACCCTGGCAGAATAATAATCCACACTCATAATCTGCAGTGAAAACAGAAACGCACATAGAATTACCAGTGCATCTCCGGTTTCAATATGCAGAGATTCATTCATGGAAATCAGGTACAAACCGACGATTCCCAGAATCGCACAGAACCAGATTTTCTTCTGCGGGCGCTTGCCCAGAAACATACCGAGGATTGGTACCAGGATCACATAGAGTGCAGTAATAAATCCTGCCTTTCCAACCGTAGTATATTTAATGCCGGTCTGTTGTGCAATAGACGCAACTCCCAGCAGTATACCGCAGAGCAGTCCACCAGTCAGGAGCTTCCATCCCTCACTCTTTTTCCTTTTTTCCTTTGTTTCTTGTGTTCTTTGTATTTTTTGTATAACTCGATCGCTTTGTGTCCCTGGCTCTTTTTCTGTCCCGGGCCTCCTCTGTATTTGTCCTGTTTCCTGATTACCTGCCGTCTCCTTACCTTTCTGTTCCGGATCTGCGCTACTCTCCTCTCCCATGACAGGAGGCTGATACAGTCTTCTACTGAACATGGAAACCGGAATCAGGAGAATTGCTGCAATCAGGAAGCGAGAAAATACAAAGGTCCACGGTCCCACATATTTCATGCCAACGCTCTGCGCAACAAATGCGATGCCCCAGATAAATGCAGTAAGAAGCAGGAGGAGGCTGCTGATGACTTCGAGATGTTTTTTCATATATAAAGTATGATTGACTTCCTATAATGGTGTCTTGGATGGCATGCCGCTCTTTCTTGGATATTTGCGTGGTGTTTCCTTTGCCTTACGAATGACAATGAGTGAACGCGCAATATCCGAGTCCGGAAGCATATAGCAGATTCTTGCCTCCTGCTTCCCTCCGAGGAGTCCTATGGCATGAGCTGCCTTTTCTGTCTCCTCTGAAATTTCCCCTGATTTATAGGCAATAAAATATCCGTTTTTTCTTACAAAAGGCAGATCATACTCTGACAGAGTCGCAAGATTTGCAACAGCGCGTGAAACCGCAAAATCAAATTTTTCACGATAGACAGGACTCTGTCCGAGATCCTCTGCTCTTCCATGCACAGTCTCCACCCCGGTAAGTCCCAGCGCACGGATCACATGATCAAGGAAGGTGATTCTTTTATTGAGCGAATCTGTCAGCACGACATGCAGCCCCGGAAAAACAATTTTTAAAACAAGGCCCGGAAAGCCCGCTCCGGTTCCGACGTCAATCATTGTCTTATCCTTAAAAAAAGTACTGATATCAGATGTTTCACGTGAAACATTGGAAGCGATTGCATTCACTGCCTTTACAATTGCCATGCTGTCAATAAAATGCTTCTTAACGACATCCTGCTCTTCGGTGATCGCCGTGAGATTCATGACCTTATTGGTTTCTACCAGCATTTGATAGTAGGTAAAAAGCTGTTGTATCGTTGCATCCTCTAGAGAAATATCTAGTTTCTCTGCCTCCTCCCGGAGACTTGTATAAAATGTATCTGTCATGCCTTGTTCCTTTTGAACTGTTCCATATATACCATGAGGACACTGATGTCTGCAGGACTGACGCCACTGATGCGGGATGCCATGCCAATGTTTTCCGGACGGATCCGGCTTAACTTCTGCCGGGCTTCCAGCCGCAGGTTGCTGATGGCATAATAATCAATGTCCTCCGGGATCCTCTTTGCTTCGATTTTTTTAAATGCCTCTACCTGCTGCATCTGTCTCCGGATATAGCCCTCATACTTGATTTCAATTCCGACCTCCTCTCCTACTCCATAGGGAAGGCTCGGACGTTCCGGATCAATCTCCTGAAGCATCTCATATGTAAGCTCCGGGCGCTTACATAAATCCGCAAGAGAAACGCCGCTCATGAGTTCCGCGGATCCATGCTCCCGCAGGAACTTATTTACGGCTTCATTGGCACCCGCATAGGTATCTCTTAATCGCTTCTCCTCGGCTTCGATCAGCTGCTTCTTTCTAAGCGTACGCTGATACTCCTCATCAGAAACAAGTCCGATCTCATGCCCGATTTCCCGCAGTCTCAGATCCGCATTGTCCTGTCTCAAAAGGAGGCGGTACTCCGCACGGCTGGTCATCATCCGGTAGGGTTCATGGTTCTCCTTCGTAACAAGATCGTCAATCAGCACTCCGATATATGCCTGTGAACGATCTAACACAATCGGAGATTTGCCCTGGCATTTCCTTGCCGCATTGACACCTGCCATAAAGCCCTGAACTGCAGCCTCCTCATAGCCGCTGGAGCCATTGAACTGTCCTCCGGCAAAAAGACCGCTGATATCCATAAATTCCAGACTGCTCTTAAGCTGCAGTGCATCAATGCAGTCATACTCGATCGCATATGCATTCCTCACAATATGCACATGCTCAAATCCCTTCATCGAGTGATACATCTTATACTGGACATCCTCCGGCATGGAGCTGGACATTCCGGAGAGGTACATCTCGTTGGTATAGAGTCCCTCCGGCTCAATAAAAATCTGGTGACGGTTTTTCTCCGGAAATTTCATCACCTTATCCTCAATGGAAGGACAGTATCTCGGACCTACCCCCTCAATGGAACCGTTATACATCGGGGAACGGTCAATATTGTCCCGGATGATCTCATGCGTCTTTTCATTGGTATAGACAAGCCAGCAGTCCACCTGCTCCTTCTGTATAGATGATGCATCCGTGGAAAAGGAAAATGGAACGATCGGTACGTCACCCTTCTGTACTTCAAACTGACTGAAGTCCAGTGAGCGTTTATCCACACGTGCCGGTGTACCGGTTTTAAAGCGGAACATCCGTATTCCATTTTTCTTAAGGCTATCGGTCAGATGTGTCGCACTGCGAAGTCCGTTAGGACCGGTGTATTCAATCAGATCTCCCGTAAGGCATCTTGCATTTAAATACACTCCCGTGCAAAGCACTACGGTTCTGGCATGATACACTGCGCCCGAGGTAGTCTTTATACCCAGCACGCGTCGTTTGCCATTTCCAAGCTCCTCTGTCACAAGCTCGGAGACCTCTGCCTGACGAATCTTAAGATGCTCCTGGTTTTCCATCGTCCTACGCATCTCTCTGGTATACGCCTGCTTGTCCGCCTGCGCGCGCAGAGAGTGCACTGCCGGGCCCTTGGATTTATTGAGCATCTTGGACTGGATAAACGTCTTATCAATATTTTTGCCCATCTCTCCGCCCAGCGCGTCCAGCTCCCGTACCAGATGTCCCTTGGAGGTTCCGCCGATATTGGGGTTGCACGGCATCAACGCAATACTGTCAACACTCACCGTAAACACAATGGTTTCAAGACCAAGCCTTGCACATGCAAGTGCCGCCTCGCAGCCGGCATGTCCGGCACCGACAACCACCACATCATAGCTCTCTTCTACTACATCTCCCATTCTCTACTCCTGTATATTTACTTCCCCATGCAGAATTTCGCAAAGATCTCATTCACAAGATCCTCAGAGACCTCCTCTCCAAGGATATATCCCAGCTCTGCATAGGCACGCATCAGATCAATCGTATAGAAATCCTCCGGCATCTGTGCCTCCATGGATTTCTGAACCTCTCTAAGTGCAGCACTTGCATTTTGAAGCAGCGCCTTATGTCTTGCACTGGTAATCACAACCTGATCGTTAAAATTAATCTCATTATGATAAAACATGCTGCGGATCAGGTTTTCCAGCGCATCAATACCATCCCGTGCTCTTGCGGAAATCGAGAGCACCGGACTTCCGGTCCGATCGTGCATTTCCTTTTCCGAAATAACTGTCTTAAGATCCGATTTGTTCATCAGCACAATGCACTTTTTATCCTTGATGGAGTCGATGATTTTATCATCCGACTCATCCAACGGCACAGAAGCATCCACAACATAAAGGATGAGGTTAGCTTCCTCCGCAGCTTTTAGTGCTCTGTCCACACCGATTTTTTCCACCGTATCCTCGGTCTTGCGAATGCCGGCAGTATCCACAATTGACAGGCTTACGCCGGAGAGATTGATCTGCTCCTCCAGCGTATCTCTGGTGGTGCCGGCGATATCCGTTACAATCGCGCGGTCTGTCCCCACGAGGACATTGAGAAGCGAGGATTTGCCTGCATTCGGCTTACCCACAATGACCGTACGGATCCCCTCCCGCAGGAGTCTTCCATCATCCGCGGTAGCGATCAGCCTGTCCACACCCGCCTTTACTTCATCCACATCCTGCTTCAGCTTATCATAAAATCCATCCAGACTGATATGCTCCGGATCATCCAACGCAGCCTCAATGTAGGCATCATCCTCCAGAATCCTCGCACGGTACTTTTTGATTTGATCTGAAACAGCTCCCCGAAGCTGGGATACGGATGCCTTAAGCGCAAGCTCATTCTGTGAGGTGATGATATCTCCTACCGCCTCTGCCTCGGACAGGTCGATCCGGCCATTTAAAAAGGCTCGTTTGGTAAATTCCCCCGGTTCCGCCAGACGTATTCCGTTACGGATGCAGACCTCCAGGATTTTCTGCATCATGAGGACACCGCCATGACAGTCAATCTCCACCGTGTCCTCTCCGGTATACGATTTGGGAGCGCGCATGGTCATGACCAGTACTTCATCCAGTGGATTTTCTCCATCATAGACATATCCATAACGGATTCGATGCGTTTCGGAAATATCAAGAGGCTTTCCGGATCTGGACCGGATAAATTTTGAAGCAAGCGGTATCACCTCCGGACCGCTCATACGGATAATCCCGATTCCGGATTCCACTGCAGCCGTAGCCAAAGCGCAAATGGTATCAGACAGCATATGCACACTCCTTTCCCTGTAAAAACTCAATATATTCTACATGCAATCATATGCATTTGCAAGAAAAAAGCCCCGCCACAAGGCGGAGCTTTCTACCGGGACGATGATTTCCCATCATCTCTTATAATGTATCATGTTCTTATTGATTACTGCTGCATTTCTGATGCCTTGGTTTCATCTACCGGCGCCTTAGACTCAGCATTTACATTTACATCCGTATTTGCATAAGCATTGATCTTACGATCTGCATCATCAGAGGTTTCTATTCTCTGCTTACTGTAGCCCCTGCCGCCTGCACTCTTTTTAAGATAAATAATGACATGGCGAAACGGCTCTTCACCCTCGGATTTTGTAGCTACAAAACGGTCAGACTGCAGTGCAGAGTGAATGATCCTTCTCTCGTAAGGATTCATCGGTTCCAGAGAAACCGCACGTTTTGTCCTCTTGACCTTATACGCAATATTTCTCGCAAGATTACGAAGTGTCTGCTCTCTCCTCTTACGATAATCCTCGGTATCGAGCTTGATGCGGATATAATCATCCTTATGTGCCTTATTGACCACAAGTGCTGTCAAATACTGGATCGCATCCAGTGTCTGACCACGCTTTCCGATCAGGATCCCCATATCAGGACCTTCCATCAGGATGGATAGCTCATTGTTCTCGTAGTTGAACTGTGCTTTGAGATTCACTTCCATCTTCATGCCGCTAAGGACAGCAGAAATATAGTCCTCTGCCGTGCGGATTGCCGCATTTGCTTCCTCTTCACTGACCGGCTTGATCGGATGAACCTTTTTTTCCGGTACCGGAGCTGCCTCCAGCGCCGGGATGTTAACCGGATCATATCCGCCACGGGAGAATTTCTTTTCCGGACGACGTCCGTTCCGCTCTCGATCTGAGAAGCTTCCCCTACGGTTATTGCGACGGGGATGCTCCTGATTCCGATCCTCCTGTCCTTTTCCATTGCCGTCCTTTCCGGAAGCCGCTCTCTCACTCTGCGGCTTTGTCTCTGCTGCAGGATCAGCCTTAGCATTAACAGCAGTACATTCCTTGGAAGCTGCATCCGTTTCTCTGGACGCCGGTCTCTCTGCAGCTGCCTTCCCTGCACTTTCTGCTCTTTTTTCCTTTGGCATAGCTGTCTCTGTTACAGATCTTCCGGATGCAATATTTTTAATTTCATTTTCAAGCTTCCTTAAATCCTCGGATTCTGCCTTTACAGATGCCTCGATAATCCAGGGCTTGGCACCGATTCCAAAAATACCATTGGACCCTTGTACGAGTACCTTGTAGTCAAGTCTGTCCGAGGTAGTGCTCAACTGGATCAGGGCTTTGGTAATGGCTTCATCCTTGGTTTTAGCGGATACTCTAATTTTATCCATAGCTCTCCCCCTGAAATTTACTTATTTTTCTTTTCCTGCTTTTCATTGTAAAGCTGAACCATATTGGCCTTGGAAGCAAGGGAACCAGGTTTGGCATTTTTATTATAATATTCTGTTGATTCCTTGGTTCTGGTGCTCTGCTTTGCTATCACTTCCATCCGTTTCTGCTCAGCTGAGGTTTCCTGTGTCTTAAGGTCCCGGATTCTCTTTTCCACCGTTTTTTCATTAATTGGCGGCAGTCCCTTCTTGGCACGCTTGGCATTGGCTCTTGCCATAGACTCCTGCAGGATCTCCTCATTGGATTTCTTGCCAAAATACCAGTTCATGATAAGCTGTTGAATCAGCATAAATACGGAAGATGCAATCCAATAAAGACCAATACCGGAAGCAAAGGAAAAACATAACCATACAGACATGAGCGGCATCATGATATTCATGCTCTTCATCATCTGCGCAGACTGATCCTCAGAATTGGCGGCTGCCGGATTAGCCTTCTGCATAATCTGTGTCGACGCGAACTGTGCAAGACCAGCAAGAATCGGAATCAGCCAGTAACGGTTCGGTGTCCATCCAAACGCTGACGGTGCTGTGGAGAGATTGAGTCCCAGGAAGCTGTTAATATGCGCGGACTGAGCAGCTGCCTGGTTGATGGCATCTGCTGCTGCCGGGAAACTCTCCGGAAGCTTTGCCCACTGGGTAGGATTCAGCTTGTAAAGAAAATCGACAATAAAATTCCCCACCGCGGTTGAATCATATTTTGCGGGATCATCCAGACCCAGGTTATGAAGTCCTGTTAAAAGACCATTCCAGTTGTTATTTTTAGCAAAATCTACCAGCATCTGTGCAGCACCGGATCCGCCGATCGCTGTGGCAACAGACTCATACACGGCTTTAACAGATGGAACATATGCCGGAATATTCATGATAATCCGATAAAGGGCAAAGATGATCGGCATCTGCAGAAGCAGCGGCAGGCAGCCGGACGTCATGGACGTACCATACTTTTCATACACTGCCTTCATTTCCTCCTGCTGCGCTGCCATGGAAGCATTATCCGTTCTATTTTTATATTTTTCCTGGATTGCTTTAATCTCAGGCTGCATCACAGACATCATACGAGATGACTGCTGCTGTTTCACGGAAGAAGGAAAAATTATAATTCTCGTAACTAAAGTAAAGAGAATGATGGCAAGACCAATGTTACCGATGCCCATGTGATCCAGGAAAAGGTAAATCGCATTCATAATATAGCCGAGTATATTCACGATAAAATTCCAGATCGGTCCGAAAATCGGCAAATTGGAAGTGTTTTTGGTGAGAAGTACCAATGATAAGTAATTCAAAATAGACCTCCGCTTTTATGGAACAGGATCATAACCGCCTTTAGAGCATGGATTACATCTTAAAATCCGCCACGCTGCTAACAATGAACCTTTGATACAGCCATACTTTTGAATTGCCTCAACGGCGTATTGAGAGCAAGTAGGTGTATATTTACAGTGACTGGACATATTGGGAGAGATAAATTTCTGATAAAATCGAATCATCAGAATTTCCAGCTTTGCGATCATCTGTCCTCCTTCTATGCAGCATCGGAAAAGTGTAATTTTAAAACTCCATGAACCGAGTTTCTTCTTATTTATATAGACTGCATGTAATCCTGTAAAAGATCAAAATACAGTAATCCGGTACTTTTCCGTCACTTCAAATCTACTACTATATGATGCCTGTTACATAGATTGAGATATGCTTTCTCAATCTGCTGATAAGTTGAGCAGCTCGCTTTTTTACGAACTACGAGAATGATGTCTACCCCACGTTCAATACACTGAATATTTGTCCTGAAAATTTCTCTTAATTTCCTCGCCATAGTATGACGCACGACGGAATTTCCGATTTTTTTTGAACAGGAAATACCAATGCGACTGTAATCAAGACCGTTTTTCCGTACATACATGACAAGCTCTGCGTTTGCAGCAGATACGCCCTGCTGATAAGCCTTCTGAAAATCCGTATTCTTTTTTACTGATGGAAAACGTTTCATATGGCCTCTTTCATCCTTAGACGAAGAAAGACCGCTTTAAAAAAAGCGGTCTTTTCTATCCTTGCCTCCATTAAACAGTTAATGAAGCTCTACCTTTTGCTCTTCTAGCAGCCAGTACTTTTCTTCCGCCTGCAGTTGCCATTCTGGCTCTGAATCCATGAACCTTGGATCTCTGTCTGGTCTTAGGCTGGTAAGTCATTTTTCCCTTATGCATATACTGACACCTCCCTTTTCAATCATTATGTTTTTCAGGACTCTATTCGACTTTCATCTCAAAAGTCCCGAATAAATTCCTAATTTTGGGTAAACATCGTTCATATTATATAGAATGAACCTGTGTGCGTCAACAGAATTTTATACACTTTTTTATACACATTTCCACAGTATAAAAAAGAATCCACATTTTGTGCATAAAATGTGGATAAGTGTATATCTGATTTTTGAAATTTCCCGATTTTGCGCCATTTAAAGTGAGAAACAGGTGTTCACAGATCCACTTATCCACATTCCACTTGCTATTCTATCCACCATAGAGTAAAATATCTACAGTTATAAACTTGGGGCAGACTAGCTGGGTTTATATTTTTTCGGAAAAAATCCAGAGGTCAACTCTGCGTGATTTGGAGCAACAATGACAGACTTTGAGACGATAAAAAATAACTGGACCGTGATCCTCAATACCATGAAGGAAGACAACGACATTATGCCGATCTCCTTCCATACCTGGCTGGAGCCTCTGAAACTGTTTGACCTCATCAATGGGGAACTGATCATCATTGTTCCGGAGGAAGGCTATATTAAATATCTGCAGAAAAAATATGCGATTTTTATGAAAGTCGCAGTAGAGGAAGCCACCAATGTTCCGGTCGGGATCCGTTTCATGGTGGAAAAGGATGCATTGGAGCTTAAAAAGAAAACATCCGGAGGAAGCGCATCCAACCAGCCTAAGGATTTCACTCAGACATTAATGGAAGCAAACCTTAACCCAAAGTATACCTTTGATACCTTTGTGGTCGGCTCCTCCAACAATCTGGCGCATGCAGCTTCACTCGCTGTTGCCGAGTCCCCGGGAGAGATCTATAACCCGCTGTATATTTATGGAGGTGCGGGACTTGGAAAAACACATTTGATGCATTCCATTGCCCATTTTATATTAAGAAATAACCCGGACGCCAAAATCCGCTATGTAACCTCCGAGACCTTTATTAATGAGTTCGTCGATTCGATCCGTAATAAAAACAACCTCTCTCCTGCGGAATTTCGTGAGAAGTACCGGGAGCTGGATGTACTCCTAATTGATGATATTCAGTTTATTATAGGTAAGGAAGGTACGCAGGAGGAATTTTTCCATACCTTTAATACTCTTTATGAAAACAAAAAGCAGATTGTCATTGCATCTGATAAACCTCCCAGAGACATCGACAACCTGGAAGACAGACTTCGTTCCCGATTTGAAGTAGGACTGATCGTTGACATTCAGATGCCGGACTATGAAACCCGGATGGCGATTCTCAGAAAAAAAGAAGAAATCGACGGACTGAATATTGACAATGAAGTGATAAAATACATTGCAACCAACATCAAGTCCAATGTCCGGGAGCTGGAGGGTGCGCTTACTAAAATTGTAGCGATGTCCCGGCTGGAAAAAAAGCAGGTCACACTGGAGATGGCGGAAAATCTGCTCCGTGACCATATCACTCCGGAGGGACCAAAGGAGGTTACACCGCAGCTGATCATTTCGACGGTCGCAGAGCACTTCGGTCTCACCAACATCGACCTGGCTTCACAGAAAAAAAACAAGGAGATTGTCTTCCCACGGCAGATTGCCATGTATCTTTGCCGTGAAATGACCGATGCTCCACTTAAAACCGTCGGCGAATTACTTGGAGGTCGTGACCATACTACAATTATGCATGGACATGAAAAGATATCCACAGAATTACGCACAAACGAACAATTACAATCCACAATTGATACGCTGAAAAAAAAGATCTCTCCGTGATTACACAATTCTGACATAGTATTCAACAGCGTTTCAACATAGCCCTCAGGGGGTGAAAATCCAGTGCCAGAGCCACTTTTTTGACTTTTCCACATTTTCACAGCCCCTACTGACACTACTAAGAAAAAAGAATCAAAAATAAAGAAAGGCAGTCCATGAAACTACAGTTCAAAAAAAATGATCTCATCGAGAGTATCAATATTGTATCCAAAGCTGTACCATCAAAAACAACCATGTCCATTTTGGAATGTATTCTGCTGGATGCATCCAATGGAAAGATTGAGCTGATGGCAAACGATACGGAATTTGGCATCGAGACCGAGTGCGAGGGCAATATTTTAGTACCGGGTAAAGTAGCGCTGGAGGCAAAACTCTTTTCTGAAATTATCCGCAGATTACCGCAGGATAATGATATTGAAGTTACGATTGAAACAGATGAACGCAATAATGCCATAATCAGCTGTGAAAATTCTATTTTTAAAATTGCCGGCAGAGACGGAAATGAATTTACGGTTCTGCCTAAAATTGACCGGAACCAGTCAATCTCACTCTCTCAGTTCACACTGAAAAATGTAATCAACCAGACCATTTTTTCGATTGCTCTCAATGACTCCAATAAAAAAATGACAGGAGAGCTTTTTGAGGTAAAAGAAGATAATTTTACCGTAACTTCTCTTGATGGTCACCGGATCTCGATCCGCAGAACCAAGTTAAATGACAAGTATCCGGATGCCAAGGCAATTGTACCGGGGAAGGCACTGAGTGAAATTTCCAAGATTCTGACCGGAGGCGTGTACGATGAGGTGGTACTCTCCTTCTCCAGTAATCATATAATGTTTGAGTTCAATAATACGGTGGTTGTAACGCGTCTTATCGATGGCGAATACTTCCATGTGGCGCAGATGCTCTCGGAGGATTACGAGACCAAGATCCAGGTAAACCGTAGGAAGCTTCTGGACTGCATCGAGAGATCCACGATTTTTGTACGGGATAATGATAAGCAGCCGCTTGTATTAAAAATCGAGGATAATGTTCTTGGACTTAAAATTAACACGGACCTCGGTACCATGGATGCAGAGGTCGCAATTAACAAAACTGGCAATGATCTCATGATCGGATTCAATCCGAGATTTCTGGTAGATGCGCTTCGTTCCATTGAGGATGAGGAGGTGTCCATCTATATGTCGATTCCGAGATCTCCATGCTTTATCCGGGACGATAAGGAAACGTATACATACATGATTCTGCCGGTAAACTTTAATGCAGATGCAGTATAAATCTGCTTGATCAGGCATGCGCATTGAAACACTGGAACTGAAAAATTACAGAAATTACGGAAATCTGAGGCTTGCGCTCAGCCCGGGAACCAATATCCTGTATGGAGACAATGCCCAGGGTAAGACCAACATTCTGGAATCCATCTTTATGGCTTGTACGTCAAAATCCTATAAGATGTCCAGGGACCGGGATCTGATCCGCTTTGGCGAGGAGGAAGCACATATCAAGATGACCGTTCGGAAGCAGAATATTCCGTACAGGATTGATATGCACTTAAAGAAAAATAAGGCAAAAGGAATTGCCATTGACGAAATACCGATCAAACGGGCATCCGAGCTTTTTGGCATTGCCAATGTGGTCTGCTTTTCACCGGAGGACCTGTCACTCATAAAGGATGGACCTGCGTATCGCCGGAGGTTTCTGGATCTGGAGCTATGTCAGCTGGATAAAATGTACCTTTACAACCTGGCGCGGTATAATAAAACTCTGAACCAGCGAAACAGGCTGTTAAAAGACATTCCCATGCATCCCTCTCTTAGGGATACCCTCAGTGTATGGGATGAGGAGCTGATCCGGTACGGAAGCCAGGTCATAAAGATCCGGTCCGGGTTTCTTAAGGAGCTGCAGGAAATCATTGTTCCGATCCATGAGAAGCTGACGGGAGGCAGAGAAAAGCTCATGATCTCCTATGATGCAAATACTGATGAGACGGATTTTGAGCTGCAGCTTAAAAAAGTGCATGACTCGGAGCTGCGGCAGCATCTTACGCTTGTCGGACCTCACCGGGATGATATCCGATTTTCGATTGACGGTCAGGACATCCGTAAGTTCGGATCACAGGGTCAGCAGCGGACTGCTGCCCTGGCACTAAAGCTCTCTGAAATAGAAATTGTCCGTAAACTGATTCATGACAGTCCGATTCTTCTTTTGGATGATGTTTTATCCGAGCTTGATTCCAAGAGACAGAATTACCTGCTTAATATATTAAGTGATACGCAGAATATTATTACCTGCACCGGGCTGGATGATTTTGTATCCAACCGTTTTCATATTGATGAACTGTTCCACGTAGTACAGGGCACAGTTACACCGATTCGTACCGAGGAGGAAGCATAGTGGCTATAGAACAGAATCCAAATGAAGATTTACAGCGTGAAGAAGAACTGATGAAGGGCTCTGCGGACTATGGCGCAGACCAGATTCAGATTCTGGAGGGTCTTGAAGCAGTACGTAAAAGACCGGGTATGTATATTGGCTCGACCTCTCTCCGCGGATTGCATCATCTGGTATATGAGATTGTAGATAATTCCGTCGATGAAGCTCTGGCAGGCTTCTGCGATTCCATTATTGTGACGATAAACGAGGATAATTCCATTACCGTTGAGGATGATGGACGAGGCATCCCGGTCGACATTCAGAAAAAAGCAGGGAAACCCGCGCTGGAAGTCGTATTCACCGTGCTGCATGCAGGCGGTAAATTCGGCGGCTCCGGATATAAAGTTTCCGGAGGACTCCATGGCGTAGGTGCATCTGTCGTGAATGCCCTCTCCCTCTGGCTTTCCGTTTCTGTCTACAAGGATGGCAAGATCTACAACATGAAGTTTGAGCGCGGCAAGGTGACACAGCCGATGACCGTGATCGGAACCTGTGATCCGGAGAAGCACGGCACTACGGTACATTTTCTGCCGGATCCGGAGATTTTTGAGGACACTGTCTATGATTATGACACGCTGAAGGTGCGTCTCAGAGAGACAGCGTTTCTTACCAAGGCGCTAAAGATCGTGCTCAGGGATCTGAGATCAGATCAGAAGCAGGAAAAGACCTTCCACTATGAGGGCGGTATCAAGGAATTTGTAACATACTTAAACAAAGGCAAGGAACCACTCTATCCGGATGTCATTTACTGCGAGGGTGAAAGGGACAAGGTGTTTGTCGAGGTTGCCATGCAGCATAACGACTCCTATACCGAGAACATCTATACCTTTGTCAATAATATCAATACACCGGAGGGCGGATCACATCTCACGGGATTTAAAAACGCGCTGACCAAGACCTTTAATGACTATGCAAGATCGCATAAGCTTTTAAAGGATTCCGAAGCCAATCTCTCTGGTGAGGATATTCGCGAGGGTCTTACCTGTGTCATTTCTGTAAAGATCGAGGATCCGCAGTTTGAAGGTCAGACAAAGCAGAAACTTGGAAACTCTGAAGCGCAGACTGCGGTACAGAGCATTGTAGGCGAGCAGCTTACCTACTATCTTGAGCAGAATCCGTCCGTTGCCAAGGTCATGTGTGAAAAATCTATCCTTGCACAGCGGGCAAGAGCTGCGGCGAGAAGAGCCAGGGATTTAACTCGTAGAAAATCTGCACTTGAGGGTGTGGGACTTCCCGGCAAGCTTGTCGACTGCAATGACCGTGATCCGTCAAAGTGCGAGATCTTTATCGTGGAGGGTGATTCTGCCCTGGGTCCTGCCAAGGCTGGCAGAGATGTCGATACCCAGGCGGTGCTTCCGGTTCGTGGTAAGGTGCTCAATGTACAGAAGGCGCGTCTGGACCGGGTATATGCCAATGAAGAAATCAAGGGTATGATTACCGCCTTTGGTACAGGCATCAATGAGGACTTTGATATTACAAAGCTTCGCTACAACAAGATTATCATCATGACGGATGCTGATGTTGATGGTGCGCATATTGCTACCCTGATGCTGACCTTTATTTATAATTTTATGCCGGAGCTGATCAAGCAGGGACATGTGTATCTTGCGCAGCCGCCGCTTTTTAATATCACCAAGAACAAGAAACATTATTACGCGTATTCAGATGATGAATATCAGGATATCCTTAAAACCATCGGTGCGGAAGGTGCGGATGTTTCCCGTTTTAAGGGTCTTGGTGAGATGGATACCGAGGAACTCTCGGAAACTACAATGGATCCCGAAACCAGAACGCTGCTCCGTGTCAATATGACGGAGGACGATAAAGCCGAGCTTGACCTTACCTTTACTACATTAATGGGTGATCAGGTTGAGCCGCGCCGCGAGTTTATCGAAGCTAATGCGAAGTATGTAACCAATCTGGATGTATAAACATAAAGGAGGCTAATATTGGAGCCGAATGTATTTGATAAGGTTCAGGATGTCGATCTGAAAAAGACGATGGAAAACTCCTATATCGATTATGCAATGAGTGTAATCGTCTCGAGAGCAATTCCGGATGTCCGTGACGGACTGAAGCCGGTACAGCGCCGGGTACTGTATTCACTGCAGACACTAGGAGTGACGCCGGATAAAAAAACCAAGAAATGCGCTACCATTGTAGGAGAATGTATGGGTAAATATCACCCGCACGGAGACTCCTCAATTTATGGTGCCTTGGTTTATATGGGTCAGCCCTGGTCCATGCGTAATGTTCTGGTAGACAAACAGGGAAACTTCGGCTCAGAGGATGGTGACTCTCCTGCTGCGATGCGATATACAGAGGCCAAGATGTCCAGACTTGCGGCAGAGATGCTGGCAGGAATCAATAAGGACACCGTGGACTTTATGCCAAACTTCTCAAACGAGTATGAGGAGCCTACCGTACTTCCTGCCAAGTTCCCTAATCTCCTTGTCAATGGAGCAACGGGTATCGCGGTAGGCATGGCTACCAACATTCCCCCGCATAACCTCCGCGAAGTGATCAAGGCGGTGGATCTGATTATCAATAACAAGATTGCGGATCAGGAGACAACGATAGAGGATCTCATGAAGGTCATCAAGGGACCAGACTTCCCGACCGGCGGTATTATCCTTGGTAAAAAAGGGATCGAGGAGGCATATCGCACCGGACGCGGCAAAATCAAGATGCGGGCGGTCTGCGAGATTCAGCCGATGCCAAACGGAAAACACCGGATTGTAGTAAAGGAACTCCCCTATCTTGTCTACCGTTCCAGGGTCATTGAAAATGTGGCTAATCTTGTAAAGGATAAGAAGATTGACGGCATTACGTTTATTAACGATGCCTTTGGCAAGGGCTCTGATACCAAAATCAATATCGAGCTTCGTAAGGATGCCAACCCCAATGTGATCCTGAATCAGCTGTATAAGCATACCCAGCTGCAGACCACCTTTGGTGTAATCATGCTCTGTATCGTCAACGGCGAGCCTAAGATACTGAATCTTAAGCAGATGCTTGAGGAGTATCTTAAGCATCAGGTCAATGTATTTACCAGGCGCACAAAATATGATCTTAATAAGTGTCAGGAACGCGCGCATATCCTGGAAGCGCTGCTGATTGCGGTGGACCATATCGATGAGATTGTCCATACCATCAGAGCGTCTGAAAATACGGATGCTGCCAAGCAGGCACTCATGGTGAAATTCGGCTTTGATGATGTGCAGGCGCAGGCGATTGTTGACATGCGTCTCCGTGCACTGACAGGTCTCGAACGGGAGAAGCTGAAGGCAGAATACGATGAGCTTGAGAAAAAAATAGCGTATTATCAGGAGCTGCTTGCGGATCCTAAAAAGATGCTTGGTGTGATCCGGGATGAGGTGGATATTATTGCCGAGAAATACGGGGATGACCGCAGAACCCAGTTCGGATATGACAATGATCTGGAGGACGAGGATTTGATTTCCGATGATGATGTGGTGATCACCGCGACAAGACTCGGATATATCAAGCGCATGTCTCCGGAAAATTTCAAGGCACAGAACCGTGGCGGCAAGGGAATCAAAGGTATGCAGACGATCCAGGATGATAATATCGAGGATCTATTTATGACCACCAATCACCGGCATATTATGTTCTTTACCAATACCGGCAGATGCTTCCGTATTAAAGCATATGAAATACCAGAGGCAAGTAGAACTTCACGCGGTACGGCACTTGTTAATCTCCTGCAGCTGCAGCCGGATGAAAAGGTCAATGCATCCTTTACTTCGGATACATACTCCGACGACCAGTATCTGGTGCTTACGACCAAAAACGGATTAATTAAAAAGACCTCAATTACGCAGTATGCGAATGTCAGAAAATCCGGACTGATCGCAATGACACTTCGGAATGGTGACCAGCTGATTGAAGCAAAGCTCGTAGATAAGGATGAGGATATTATGCTGGTCACTAAAAATGGCATGGCGATCCGTTTTAATGAAAAGGATATCCGGGAAACAGGCCGGTCAGCGCAGGGAGTTCGCGGAATAAAGCTGGATAAAGATGATGAAGTAATCGGCATGCAGAAGCTCTCTCAGGGTAGTAATCTCCTGCTTGTTTCCGAAAAGGGCTATGGCAAGCTTACAAGCGTGGATGAATTTAATCCGCAGAAGCGCGGTGGTAAGGGTCTGCACTGCTATAAGATCACGGAAAAAACCGGCAGACTTGTCGGTTTTAAGCTCTGTGACAAGGACCGGGAAATTATGCTGATTACATCTGAGGGCACCATCATCCGTATGAATCTGGATAATGTCAATGTCATCGGACGCAATACCTCCGGCGTTAAGTTTATGAATATCGATCCGGACTCTGATACGGTAGTGGCATCCATCGCCAAGGTAAGAGAATCCTCTCAGGATGATGAGGAGCTCCCGGAGGATGCGGAATCATTAGAAGGATCTGATACTATAGATCCATCAGACGATACAGAGGAATCAGATCTGGAAGTCCGGGATACGGAAGCACCAGAAGCAGCAAACGCAGATAAGGATTCAGAAAAATAAAGATTTCCCTGTTGACAGAAAAATAAATACTTGTTAGTATTATAAGGCACTTTGATTTTGATTATAAATTCAAGGTGTCTTATTTATCCCTCTTGGCAGGGATTCATAGTTCTTTCAAGAACGAGAAGTGGAGTAATACTCAAGAGGCCGAAGAGGCG
>DJXY01000104.1 GCA_002449915.1 Oribacterium sp. UBA6992 | reverse complement strand
AGAGCCGATGGACATCATCAGGATCGAGGGGACACCTACGGCATAGATGGACCGGATAATTTCCGTCTGCGGCTTCAGGATCGAAGCAAGCTTTAAACGGATTTCGGAGTTTTTCTTTACATTTAAAGTAAGCCCGATCAGGGAGCCGATACACTGCCCGAGGACAGTTGCATAGGCAGCGCCTGCCACACCCATTGCCGGCAGACCGAAATACCCGAAGATGAGGATCGGATCCATGATGATGTTGATGATCGCACCGGTACCCTGCGACAGCATGCTGTAGAGAGTCAGACCTGTCGCCTGCAGCAGCCGCTCAAAAGTGATCTGGAAAAAGAGTCCGATGGAGCAGCAGAGTACAATGGAGAGATAGGTATCGCCATACGCACGGATGACCGGCGCGTCTGTCTGTGAAGTAATAAAAAAATCAGACAAAAAAATACCGATCAGAAAAAAGACCACGGTATTCATCAGGGTCAGAAAAAGCCCGTTGTTGGCCGCCGCATCCGAGGTCCTGTAGTTTTTTTCTCCAAGCGCACGTGACAGCAGCGCATTGATCCCTACGCCGGTTCCGGAGGCGACAGCAATCATAAGATTCTGCAGCGGAAATGCCAGAGTTACGGCAGTCAGTGCGTCCTCACTGATCTGTGCAACAAAAATACTGTCCACCACATTGTATAATGCCTGGACCATCATGGAAATCATCATCGGGAGAGACATGGAGATCAGCAGCGGCTTTACCGGCATGTATCCCATCTTGTTTTCTTTTCTTACAGCTTCTGCCATATTACCTTCCTGTATCCGTTATAAAATACTCGTACAAAAAAGGAGCAGCGCAGGAACTGCTCCTTTAATACCTGTAAAGCATCTTATCATATAGGCAGATTTTGTCAATCCATTCTGGTCTTTTGAATCATGTCCACGAGAACCTCAACCGTATTTTCGAGACCAAAGCAGCCCACATCCAGGCAGGCATTATAGTTTTCCACGCGCCCCATATCTCTGCCGGTATAGCGCTTATAGTAGTGCTGACGCTCCTGATCCTGTCTGCGAATGTAGGCAAGGGGATCTGCATTCGCCTCAGGACTCAGATCCAGCTCCTTTACATGTCGTATCTTCCAGGCATCCTCTGCATAAAGATAGATATCAAAGGATGGTATCCCTGCCTGCTCCAGGATGTAGTTTGCGCAGCGGCCGACGATGATGCAAGGATGTTTGGCGAGCTCCAGCACAACCTGGGACTGGGCTGCAAAAATGGTATCATAGCTGCTTTTATAGGATACGGGGGAAGTGATATTTATGAGGTGATTCAGAAATGCATTGGAGATATTTTCACTTTCCTTTTTAAGTGTATCCAGATCATAACCATGTTCTGCTGCGGTTTTCCGGATAAAGTCCTTGTCATAATAAGGAAGTCCGAGCCGCTCCGAGAGCTGACCGGAGATCCAGTGCGCGTTGGCACCGTATTCACGACTGATTGTAATGATTCGATTCGCCATTGCTGTCATCCTCCGTAATTGTTCTATTAAGATACCGCCCTTGCTGCTCCGAAGCATCCGGAGATCACTTATCCTATATGGTTCCATAAATCTACTGCCGTTACCGGCTCCTGCATACATTGAAGCCTATGTTCCGGACAGAGCTTAGGGCAGATGCGTATCGTTATCTGAATTATAGCCTAATTATCCGTAAAGTTACATGAGAAATTGCGTTTTTCTGCTATAATGGCTGCATGCAGTTTACACAATATCTTGAAAATGCAAATATTCATCTGACAGAGCAGCAGCGGATCGCTGTAACAACAATCGACGGTCCTGTGCTGCTTCTTGCGGTACCGGGATCAGGCAAAACCACGGTGCTTGTGAGCCGTCTTGGATACATGATCCTTGTTGGAGGAGTAAGCCCGGAGCAGATTCTGACGTTGACCTATACGGTTGCAGCAACGAAGGACATGAAGGCAAGATTTGCCTCGCTTTTTGGAGCGGAGCTTGCAGAATCTATGGAATTCCGCACCATTAATGGCTTATCTTACCGGATCATACAGTATTATGGCAGGAGAATCGGGAAACGACCCTATGCCCTTGTTAAGGACGATCAGGAAATCAACCGGTTACTTTCCCGGATTTATCAGGAAGTGCAAAAGGAGTATCCGGCAGAAAGTGATCTCCGGATGGTTCGGATTGCCATTACGTCGATTAAAAACAGTATGGCAGGTCCTAAGGAAATCAAAGAGATGGGAGAGCAGCTGGAGCTTAAGCTTGCCGAGATCTACCGGAGATATCAGGCGGAAATGCGTGCGGAAAGCAGGATGGACTTTGATGATCAGATGATCTATGCCTTGTCGATCCTTAAAAAGAGCCCGGAAACGCTGCAATATTTCCAAAACCGGTATCCGTATGTACTGGTGGATGAGGCACAGGACACCTCCAAAATACAGCATGAAATTATCCGTCTGGTGTCCGGAAAACGGGATCAGCTTTTTATGGTCGGAGATGAGGACCAGAGCATTTACGGCTTCCGTGCAGCGTATCCCGAAGCACTGTTGACATTCCCTAAGGATCACCCCGGTGCAAAAGTGCTTAGGATGGAGGACAATTTCCGTTCGCAGAAAAAAATTGTTGATAAGGCAGACCGCTTTATCGCGGAAAACGTGCTTCGCTACGAGAAACACATTCGCAGTGTAAGACCTGAGGGGAGAGATATCCGGACCGTGGAGCTTACGTCGAGAAGCAGTCAGTACAGGTATCTTTTAAAGGCTGCGGCGGATTGCAGGAGTGAAACGGTTGTTCTCTACCGGGATAATGAGAGCATGCTGCCGCTTGTGGATCTCCTGGAACGAAATAAAATCGAGTATCGGATTAAAAATGCAGAGCTGCTTTTTTTTGGACAGCGGACGGTGGTGGACATCAGCAATATCTTCCGGTTTATGGAGGATCCATATGATACAGAGCTGTTTATGCAGATCTATTATAAGCTGCAGCTGTATCTTACGAGGGCAATCGCCGAGCAGGCATGCCGTGAGAGTGTAGAGCATAAGCTGCCGGTGCTGGATGCGGCACTTACGTATTGTCATCTGACGCGCTCCATGGAGGAGAATGTTCTCGCGATCCGGGTTCATTTCAAAAATATGCAGTCGGACCGTGCAGATCAGGCGCTTAACCGGATCGTGCACAAGATGGGATACGGCGCATACCTCGACCGGAACAAGCTCTCGGATTCCAAAATACAGATTCTCCGCCTCTTATCTTATCAGGTGGAGAGACCGGAGGAGCTTCTTACAAGGCTCAAGGAATTAGAGACCATCCTTAAGGAGAAGCAGAGCAAGCCGGATTGTCCGTTTATATTGTCCACGATCCATGCAAGTAAGGGGCTGGAATATGATACCGTTTATCTTATGGATGTGATCGATGGTATTTTCCCTCAGGAGATACCGGATATTTCGTTAAAAAATAAACAAATACGTAAAACCTGTACCGGTGAGGATCGTAAGGAGCTGGAAACATATGAGGAGGAACGCCGGATTTTTTATGTTGGCGTGACCAGAGCCAAAAATCAGCTGATTCTTTTCAATTATAAAAATGAAGCTACAAGCTTTATCCATCAGTTTATGGAAAGCTATGCCGCCGTAAAAACGTATGATAAAATCAGGACCGCACAAGCATCGGCTAAGCTTCCGGGATCGAAGCAGGAATTAAGAGAAGTTCGTTCCAAAGAGGCAATGAACGCATGGAAGCGAAAGAATCAGAGTTATTACATAAAGGCAAAGGAAGGAAAATCCACAACAATACCGAAAGCATTTATGATAAAGCTTAAGCCCGGTAATATAATAATGCATCGGACCTTAGGAAAAGGCTGCATTACAATGATGGATGATGTAAAGGTACGGATCAAGTTTGATAATGGCAAGGAAAGTGTTTTCCTGATTTCGTATCTGTACCAGAACCGTCTGATTCAATTTCTATGATAAGGAATTTAGGACAGAAAATACATAGAAAAAAATACATTGATATTTATATATATTATATATTTTAAAAAATACAATAAATATCAATGTATGGCTCCGGACCACCGGAAATCCGGAATCATCCGGGAAATTTCCGGATAGAGTGGGTTCAGATCTCTGAAATTCAACTATTCGCGAAACTCTAGTTTAACGAATAGTTGAATCCGGAAGTGGGCAGATTATGCAGAAATTTGTGATTTTTGTGATCTGACTGATTGTCATCTGATGATTACCATGTGGATTTACGCCAGACTCTTGGAGTAAAAAGAATCATCATCGGCAGAATTTCAAGTCTTCCGGCAAGCATATCAAAAATTAGTACCAGCTTGGAAAAATCCGAGTATGTACTGAAATTACTGGTTGGTCCGACCATGCCTAAGCCCGGACCGATATTATTAAAGGTTGCAGCAACCGCGGAAAAATTGGTCGTAAAATCAAAATTATCTGCCCAACTGATTAAAAATACGGAAATCAGAAAAATCAGCACATACATGATCAGATAACAGTTTACAGACCGCACGACGCTGTGTTCAATACTCTTTTTTTCCAGACGGATATGCATGACTGCTTCCGGATGAATGATGACCGTAAGCTCCTTCCGGATTTCCTTCATCATGATAATAACTCTGGATACTTTAAGTCCGCCGCCGGTTGAGCCTGCACAGGCTCCGCAGAGCATAAGAAACAAAAGAATCATCTGCGATGCCTGAGGCCAGAGCGCAAAATCCAGCGTTCCGAAACCGGTTGTTGTAATGATCGAGCCGACAGTAAAAAATGCATGATGGAACGCCTGATGGAGATCTCCCACCTGTGGCAGGATATTGCATCCGATAAAAAAGGTGGAAATCGCAATGATGATCAGGTAAATTCTGGCTTCCTCACAGTGCAGCGCATCCTTGATCCGTTTCTGCTGCATCATGTAGTAGACGTTAAAATTAACGCCAAACATGATCATAAAGACCGTAATCAGGAACTGACTCAGCATACTGTAATCTGCCATGCCGGAGTTCCTTACAGCAAACCCGCCGGTTCCTGCGGTTCCAAATCCGATGCAGAGTGCATCAAATACGGGCATGCCGCTTAATACAAAAATAAGGATCATGAAGATGGTCAGAATCAGGTAGATTTTATATAAGGCTTTGGCGGTATCTGCGACTCTCGGAACCATTTTGGATACGTCTGGTCCCGGGGATTCCGCCTTCATGATCATAAGGTTATATCCGCCTCCGAGCGGCAGTATGGTCAGTACCAGCACCAGTACGCCCATACCTCCGATCCAGTGGGAGAAGCTTCTCCAGAAAAGCAGTCCCTTGCCCAGGTGCTCTACCTCCGTAAGTATGGAGGAGCCTGTGGTTGTAAAACCGGATACAATTTCAAAAACTGCATCGATATAAGACGGAATCGCGCCTGTGAGGAAAAACGGCAGCGCACCTACAAGTGACATGATGATCCAGCAGAGTGCTACGGTAATGAATCCCTCACGGGCATAGTAATCTGTCCTCTTCGGCTTCTTCTGTCCAAGCAAAAGACCAATGACGGCAGCGCCGACTGCGGTAAGCAGGATCGCTGCGGACGAAGCCCACTCATGATAGATCACCGCACAGATGAGAGGCAGTATGAGGGAAAGGGCTTCCAGCTTCAAAACCCATGCCAGCACATACAGGATCATGCTGAAATTCATATAACTTACTCTCCTCCTTATGCCAGAATGTCCTTAAGATCATTGAAGCCCGTATTGGTGGTTATGATAATGACCCGGTCCCCGGGCAGCATAAAATCACTACCACCGGGGGTGATAATCTTATGATCACGGATAATTGCGGCAACCAGTACATTGGGCTTGAAATTAAGCTCCATGAAGGTATGATTTACAATTGCCGGATTGTTATTTACCTTAAATTCCAGAGCTTCCGCCTTGCCGTCAGCGATCTTGTAGAGCGTTTCAATATTGGAGCCCTGTGAATTCTGCAGTGCCCGTACATACTGCACAATATAATCCGCAACGATCTGCTTCGGATACATGACGGATCCGAGATACATCTCGCTGATGACATTTTCAAAGGCAATACGGTTGATTTTGGTAACAAGGCGCGCCTTGGAAAGCTTGCCGGCATACAAGGAAAGCATAATGTTTTCCTCGTCAAAGCCGGTCAGCGAGCAGAAGGCATCCAGGTTTTCTATCCCCTCGCGGAGGAGAAGATCCTGGTCGGTGCCATCTCCGTTGATAATCGTTGCATCCGGAAACTCATCGGCAAGGAACTCACAGCGGTCCTTATCAATATCAATGATTTTAAGCTTGATGTTAAGCCTGCTTTCCTGGATATATTTTGCAATATAATACGTTACTCTTCCACCGCCTACAATCATGCAGCTGCGGATTGGAGAATATTCAATACCGCATTGCTGGAAAAAGCTGTTGGCTTCATGCGGCTTTGCAATGAAGCTGATCGTATCGCCGGCAAGAATTTCATCATTACCACCCGGAATCATGACGTTTTCCCCACGTTCAATGATACAGATCAGTACGTTAAGACTTTTGCCAAGCTCCGAAAGCTTTTTGCCGCAGATATTGGAGTGCTCCGGGATTTTGGCGCGGATCAGATCCAGCTTTCCCTTGGAAAAGCTGTCGATCTTCATTGCTGATGGGAAGCGCAGGAGTCGCTCCACCTCTTTGGCAGCAGCCATCTCCGGGTTGATGACCATGGCAAGGTTCAGCTCATCCCGCAGATAGGAAACCTCATCCGTATACTGAGGATCACGGATTCTTGCGATTGTGGAGCAGTTTCCTTCCTTTTTGGCGATGAGGCAGCAAAGCATATTAATCTCATCCGAATTGGTTGCGGCAATCATAACATCTGCATTTTTGATATCCGCCTCACGCTGGGTCTGAAGCATGGCTCCATTGCCATGGATTCCCATGACATCCAATGTGTCAACAGCGTGTCTTAATACCTTTTCATTATTGTCAATGATTGTAATATTGTGGTTTTCCTTGTTGAGCTGCGCAGCCAAAGCCATGCCAACCTTGCCACAGCCTACAACAATTATATTCATATAGCCTCCATCAGGTTTTGCTGTCAGTTATCCATCCTTCAACACGGCTCTCTCATCGAGATCTCTCTGGAGCGGCTCAAGATAATGCACAAGCATTTCTTTATGCGAGCGGATCTGATAGCTATGATCGATTTCCTCATAATTAAAGCTCTTTTTGCCGCCATCCTGCATCCGGTTCCAGAACGTAAGTATGTCTCGAAATGGAACATAATAGGTCTCATTGAGCCCTGTAAAAGCAAGGATAATAAAGCTGATGCCACCCTGAGACTCAAAATCCGACATAAAACGGATCTGATGCGGGTGTACATTGGCAAGAGGAAAAGATTTCTGAGCACACTCCTTGGCATCAAAGCATACCGGAATTCCCTGGACGACACCGATATAATCGACGGTAGATTTCTGATTGAAATACGCCAGCGTGATCTGGGTATGATCCGGATTCATATTGATCGGTGTGATCGGGGTTGGTATTTTCTGTACCACGGCGAGATGCTTCTCAAGATAGATTTCATTGGTACGGTTAATCAGCTCCTCCAGCCGGGAGCCTCTTAACCCGCGGGATTTCCAGGTGCCCATAAATAAATATAAAAGACGCCTTACTGCGCCTGATGACTCTCCTTTTCCCAAGCCTCCCAGTCGGCTACGATGGATGGCTTATCATCAAAATAATTGATCCTCATGGCTGCGCGGCACTCATTGAGCGTCTCATTGGTTACCTTGACAGCATGATCTGTACCGGCTTTAAGGATGTCAAATACACTACCGATATCCTGTACCCATTTTGCACGCTCCGCGCGGATCGGCTCCAGTGTTTCTTCCATGATTTTAAGCAGGAATTTCTTGCACTTTACATCACCAAGACCGCCCTTTAAATAATGCTCCTTCATCTCATCCAGATTCTTATATTCCGGCAGATATTCCGCAAACTGGCTGTCATCCTTTAAAAAGGCATCCAGATAAGTAAATACCATATTACCATCAACATGTCCCGGATCTGAAATATTGATATGCGTCGGATCAGTATACATGCTCATGATCTTGTTTTTTACGGTCTTAGGATCATCAGAGAGGTAAATGCAGTTTCCAAGAGACTTGGACATTTTAGCCTTGCCATCGAGACCGGGAAGTCTTCGCTGTGTGGCATTCTCCGGAAGCATAATATCCGGCTCTACCAGTACGTCGCAGTTATAAGTATTGTTAAATTTCCGCACAATTTCCTTTGCCTGCTCCAGCATCGGCAGCTGATCCTCGCCAACCGGCACGTTTGTAGCCTTAAATGCTGTAATATCGGCAGTCTGGGATACCGGATAGGTAAAAAATCCAGCCGGAAGTCCCGCCTCATTATCGTTCTCGGTACTGCTTCCGTTAAAGCCCCTCAGTGCCATTTCAGACTTTACCGTAGGGTTACGGGACAATCTCTGGGTGGTTACCATATTCATATAATAAAAGGTAAGGGCATGCAGTGCCGGGATTGCCGACTGGATGCAGATAAAGGACTTATCCGGATCAATGCCGACCGAGAGATAATCCAGAGCTACTTCAATGATGTTGTCACGGATCTTTTTGGGGTTGTCCCAGTTATCGGTCAGCGCCTGATCATCTGCGACGAGAATGTTGATTTCGTCAAATTTTCCGGAATTTTGCAGTTCAACCCGGCGCATCAGTGAACCAACATAGTGTCCAAGATGCAGCTTCCCGGTCGGACGGTCTCCGGTCAGTATAATTTTCTTTTCACAGTCTTTAGCTAACATGTATGCCTCCACTTACATAAGCTCTCTATAAATTTTAAGATATTGTCCATAGAGCAAGATTTATTGCATTATACCATAGTTCCTGAAAAATAAGAAGAGCAGCGCACAAGTGCGACGGCGTAAGTTTACTGTAGGAA
>DJXY01000222.1 GCA_002449915.1 Oribacterium sp. UBA6992 | reverse complement strand
AGACCTGGATCCGACGCTTCCCAGGAGCCTTGACATTCTGGCTCATACAGATGTGGTTCCGGCAGGCGAGGGCTGGACGGTTACAGAGCCGTTTCATGTAATTGAAAAGGATGGACGGCTTTACGGGCGTGGAACCTCGGACGATAAGGGACCGCTTCTTTGCGCACTTTATGCTATGAGAGCATTAAAGGAGACAAACACAAAGCTCAGTAAGGGAGTGCGCCTTATTATGGGTGCGGATGAGGAGTGCGGATCTTCGGATATTGCAAAGTACTACGCGGTTGAGCCGGAGGCTGAAATGACGTTTTCTCCGGATGCGGAGTTCCCATTAATCAATATTGAGAAGGGTCAGTTCCGCGGAACCTTGTCTAAAAGCTTTGCAGAAGACAAGACAACGCCGAGGGTCCTTTCTCTGGAGGCTGGCATTGCGTTGAATGCTGTCCCGCAGAAGGCTGTCATTAAGTTTGAGGGACTGAATATGAACCTCGCAGAGGAGCCGTGCAATGAAGTGGAGCGTACATTAGGCGTGAAATGCATTCAGAGCGGTATTGATGAAATTACTGTGATCGGCGAGTCAGCGCATGCCTCTACGCCGGAGACCGGTAAGAATGCAGGCCTTGCAGCTCTGATCCTTATCTCCAAGCTTCCACTTCATGAGTCGGAGGAACTGAAGCAGCTGAAGCAGGTGCTTAGACTGTTCCCATATGGCGTTACAGATGGTTCCGGACTTGGTATACAGATGGAGGATGAGGAGTCTCATGCGTTAACTTGTACACTGGATCTTTTCCATGTGGATCCGGGCTATATAGAGTTCCAGTTCGATGCGAGAACTCCGGTGATGGCAGACAAATCAAACTGTGAGGATGTTGCCTCCAGGTCCGTGCAGGAGGCTGGATTTGACTGGACTACACCTGGCATGATTCCGCCGCATAAGGTGCCGGCTGACTCGGCATTTGTCAAGACGCTGCTTGCTTCCTATGAGGCTGTGACCGGCTTAAAGGGTGAGACGATCGCTATTGGTGGAGGCACCTATGTGCATGATCTCAAAAACGGTGTTGCATTTGGAGCGGTAATGCCCGGACGGGATACGCATATGCATGGCGCGGATGAATTTTTTGACATTGATAACATTATCACAGCGACCAAGGTGTATGCAGAAGCTATTTATAATCTCTGCAAATAACTACCATATTTTGCCGTTATAGTTTTAAGCTATAACGAAGTATCAGTTTTTCATAAGGCCGGGCTTCTTGACTTATAGAAGCTCCGGCCTTAAACTTTAGGCTATTAAATTTGGTGGTGTGGAATAGATTAAACCAAATGGAGGTGTATAAATTGGGAGGAGATCCGATCATCCGGCTCGCCGGACTGGGAAAGACATTTAAAACATCATCCGGGGACGTAATTGCTTTGGACGATATAGATCTTGATATCGCAGAGGGAAGTATTCAGGGAATCATAGGTTTGTCCGGAGCGGGCAAATCCACCCTTGTACGATGCATTAACTATCTGGAGGTACCGACCAGCGGCAAGGTTTTATTTGAAGGCAAAAGCCTTGGCGATATGACTGCAGCTGAAATACGAGATACCAGAAAAAAGATGGGTATGATCTTCCAGCAGTTTAATCTGCTGAATCAGCGAAATTTACTAAGAAATGTAACATTCCCACTGGAGATCTCCGGATGGGATCGTAAAAAGGCTGAGGAGAGAGCACTGGAGCTTTTAAAGCTTGTAGGATTAGGAGATAGGACCAGAAATTATCCGTCACAGCTGTCCGGTGGTCAGAAACAACGAGTCGCCATAGCAAGGGCGCTTGCTACGAACCCGAAGGTGCTGCTTTGCGATGAAGCTACTTCTGCACTGGATCCCAAAACGACCAAGCAGATATTGGACCTGCTGAAGCAGATCAATGATGAGATGGGGGTGACGGTTATTGTCATCACACATCAGATGTCTGTTATTGAGGCAATCTGTGATCAGGTTGCGATTATAGATCATTCGCATATTGCGGAGAGCGGTCCGGTTGCCGAGGTATTTTCCAACCCTAAAACGGATATCGGCAGGAGACTGATCCTTGGAGATGGTACGGGAGATGTGCATTTCGGTAAGAACCGGAAGCTTAGGATTGTATTTGACGGCAGAAATGCGCATGAACCGATAATCTCGGATATGATCCTTACATGCAAGGCACCGGTAAATATCTTGTTTGCCAATACAAAGCAAGTCGGTGAGGAAGCAGTTGGTCAGATGGTTGTGGAGCTGCCGGAAAGCCAGGAAGAGGCGGAAAGAATTACACATTATCTCAGTGCAAAGCATATTACGTTTGAGGAGGTGAGATAAATGGTAATAAATGCGGATACAATTGCAATGTACTTGACCGAGACATGGGCAACTATTTACATGACTTTGATTTCCAGCGCGGTTTCCTATCTGATCGGCATTCCTCTGGGAGTGATTCTGGTAGTTACAGATAAGGATGGCATTGCACCCTGCTCCCCTGTGCATGCAGTACTGGGGACCCTTATCAATATTTTCCGCTCGATCCCGTTTTTGATTCTGCTTGTAATGGTGCTTCCGATTACGAAGTTCCTGGTACATACAACCCTGGGACCGGTTGCGATTATCCCGCCACTGATTTTTGCTTCCGCGCCGTATATCGGCCGTATGGTGGAGAGCTCCTTAAAAGAGGTCGATGCAGGTGTGATTGAAGCGGCAAAATCCATGGGAGCAACCAACTGGCAGATTATCTGGAAGGTTCTGCTTCCGGAGGCAAAGCCGAGCCTGCTCGTTGGAGCGGCGATCTGTATCACCACAATTCTTTCTTACTCGGCGATGGCTGGATTTGTCGGCGGCGGCGGACTCGGAGCCATTGCATTGAACTACGGATATTATCGATATAAAACAGACATTATGCTGATTGCGGTAACCGTATTGGTTATACTGGTGCAGCTGATCCAGGAGTTTTGGATGCTTCTTGCAAGACGCACAGACAAACGTGCCAGATAAGGTGTTATAAACGCTCAGGCGCTTATATAGATACAAAAGACAATTCGTCAGGAGGGACTAATTATGAAAAAGAATTTTGCAGCGGTTCTTGCGGCAATTCTTGCAGCAGGAGCACTTGCAGCGTGCGGATCCTCATCTGCACCTAATGCAACTACACAGGCAGCAACGACAGGTGCTCAGGAGACCACGGCAGCAGAGAGTTCAGCAGCGGCTAAAGAGACTACAGCAGCAGAGAGCACAGCAGCAGCTTCTGAAACGAAAACGGCTGGAAGCAGCATTGAGCCTCTTAAGGAGCCGGTGAATATCAAAATCGGCGCATCTCCATCGCCGCACGCTGAAATTCTGGAAGCAGCTAAGGAGCAGCTTGCTGCAGCCGGTGTAAACATTGATATCGTTGAATATAATGACTATGTACAGCCGAACCTTGCAGTGGATCAGGGGGAGATTGACGCGAACTATTTCCAGCATCAGCCATATCTTGATGATTTCAACAAGGAAAACAATACACATGTGACTTCTGTAGGTGCCATCCATTATGAGCCTTTTGGAATCTATGCAGGTAAGTCCAAGGATTTAAGCAATATTGCAGATGGCGCGCAGATTGCGGTACCTAACGACACAACCAATGAGGCAAGAGCACTGTTGCTGCTGGAAGCTAATGGTATTATCAAGCTGAAGGATGGAGCGGGCCTTACTGCAACCAAACAGGATATCGTTGAGAATCCGCATAAGGTAGATATCCTGGAGGTAGAGGCTGCGCAGATTCCAAGATCTGTTGATTCCGTTGATTTTGCATGTATGAATGGAAACTATGCGATTGAAGCAGGATTTAAGCCATCTGATGCAATTGCGCAGGAGTCTAAGGACTCTGAGGCCGCTAAGACCTATGCTAATATTATAGCAGTTGCAGATTCCAATAAGGATGCAGAGTGGGCTAAGAAGCTGGTAGAAGTGCTTAAGTCTGATGAGGTCAAGAAGTTTATCAATGATACCTATGATGGTGGTGTTGTTCCGGTTGACTGATTTGCCGGCATCAAAAGCAATCATAATGAATAATTAAAAAAGCAATGAAGGTACGCCACTGGTTTAGAAGCTTGCTGCCAGAGGCGTACCTTTTGTCTGTTGACTTAAATATAGTTTTCTGAATTATATGAAATGTTGAGAGCTTCTGATCGGACGTGATGACCGATTTAAACGGTTGATCCAAAGCACTCAAAAGAGCACCATAAAAAGGCTCAAAAAAGGCAGTCAAAAAAATCGAAAAAAGATAAATTGCCTGTTGACACATTTTGTTTCGGGTGATAAAGTATACAACGTTCGCGAGAAACAAAAGCGATTGGCCCGATGGCTCAGATGGTT
>DJXY01000028.1 GCA_002449915.1 Oribacterium sp. UBA6992 | reverse complement strand
AAGGCAGTGTAAGAGACTACCGGTCTCGTGGTAACAGGAGACGCTCTGTAAACCCCATCCGAAGCAAGACCAAACAGAAGGCTAAGGGCTGCTCGTCTGCCTTCGGGTAGGTCGCTTGAGACTTATGGTGACATAAGCCCTAGATAGATGACCGCTTAATACATAACCCGGCTTACAGCAGTACTCAGAATCATAAGGAGGCCTGATCCGATGGGAGAAGGCTTCTTTTTTTATTTCTTATTATGACTTGACAAGCACGCCGCAAAGACGTATCATTACTGCAATATCGTAAAACCGTTGACGGAGAGAAGTAGCAGATTCCCGATATTACAGAGAGCCGCGGAGGGTGGAATCGTGGTATAAAGAGCATTTGTGAATGGACTTCGGAGGGCGTTTCGGAAGAAGCTTTAAGGTTTTCATCTGGCTTAGTATGAAACGACGGGTACTGCACCGTTATCAGGCAGCACATATGCTGGTATGTGTTAAAAGTGACCAAATGGTAATATGAGTGGTACCGCGGATCAATTATTCGTCTCATGCAAGGATGGAAGCCCTGCATGGGATTTTTTGTTATACGGGACACTTCCGGTCACAAACTCCAGTGCGAAACAAAAATATTTCAGTTACTACGGAGGAAAAGTACAATGAAAAAAAGATTAATGGCAGTTTCCATGGCAGCTGTATTGCTCGGTGCTTCCCTTGCAGCATGTGGCTCATCCAAAACACCGGATGCTTCAACACAGGCGGAATCAAAGGCTGAAACCAAGGCTGAGGGAAATGCAGCAACAGAAGCAGCCAGTGAAGCGGCAGAGACTACTGCTGCTTCCCAGGACGCAGGCGGAGAGAAGACATTCAAGGTAGGTATCCTTAAGTTTATGGATCACCCATCTCTTAACCAGATCGAAAACAATGTTCTTGAGGAGTTGGATGCACTTTCTGTCAATGGTGTAAAATACAATTATCAGAATTATGTATTAAACGGACAGGGAGATGCCACCGTGCTGAATCAGATGGCGGCGCAGCTGATTTCTGATGGTGTGGATGCAGTGATCCCGATTGCGACTCCGGCAGCGCAGATCATGCAGTCTCAGGCGGAAGGTAAGGATCTGCCGATTGTTTTTTCTGCAGTATCTGATCCTGTTTCCGCTAAGCTGGTTTCGTCCATGGATGCACCGGGAGCCAACATTACCGGAACCTCCGACTTCCTTAATACCAATGCAATTATGGATCTCATGCTTGCGGCAAATCCGGATACCGATTATGTAGGACTTTTGTATTCCAAGAGTGAGGATTCCTCGGAGGTTCCGATTGCGGATGCCAAGAAATATCTGGATGAAAAAGGCATCAAATATATTGAAAAAACAGGTACCACGACAGATGAGGTTAACCAGGCGGTGGACGCGCTGATCGCCGAGGGTGTGGATGCGATCTTTACGCCGACAGATAATACAATCCAGAAGGCAGAGCTTGCATTTTATGAGAAATTACAGGATGCCAAGATTCCTCATTACGCAGGAGCGGATTCCTTTGCTCTGAATGGTGCGTTTGTGGGTTACGGTGTAGATTACGCTAATCTCGGTAAGGCAACTGCTGACATGGTGGATCAGATTCTGAACCAGGGCAAGGATCCGGCAACGCTTGGTGTCGAAACCTTTGATAATGGTATCGCAACGATCAATACGGATACCTGTGAAGCGATCGGATACAATCTCGATGATGTTAAGACTGCTTTTAAACCGCTCTGCACGAAGATTGTAGAAACAAAGACCACGCAGGAGTTTGGCGATAATAAGTAAAGCAATAATCTGGAGGGAAATTTAAGTGACTGCTTTTTTAACAGCTGGAATTGTGCGGACCGCGCTGGAAGTCGGTTTGATCTATGCACTGGTTGCGCTGTCTCTGTTTATCAGCTACAGCATCCTTAATATCTGTGATCTGTCCACGGATGGATGCTATACTCTTGGATGCGCAGTAGGAGCGATGCTTACCATTGCGGGACATCCGTTTCTCGCGGTTCTCGCCGCGATGGCTGCCGGAGTCTGCTCCGGTTATGTAACTGCACTCTTGCAGACAAAATTTGGTGTAGAGAGTATCCTGGCAGGCATCATAGTAAATACCGGACTTTATACCATTAATCTTGCAGTCATGGGATTTTCCTCCAATGTTTCGATTTTCGGCAAAGATACTCTGTTCAGTCTTTTTGAAAGTCTCAGCGGAGCTCCATTCTGGCATGACTGGAATAAAACGGTTTTTCTCGTGCTGATGATACTTCTGGTATGCTTCCTGATCCGCTGGTTCCTCGGTACAACACTTGGCTTATCGATCCGTGCGACAGGAGACAGTCCTGCCATGGTACGCGCATCCTCGATCAATCCGGCATTCACTGTTACCGTAGGACTCTGTGTTTCCAACGCGCTTACCGGACTTGCAGGCTGTCTCATCGGGCAATACAACAAGACCTGTGATATCAATCTGGGGACCGGTATGGTCACCGTTGCGCTTGCATCGCTTGTCATCGGAGAGTCGCTGTTTGGCAGAGGCAGGATGCTGACCAGGATCTTTGGGGTAATTATAGGATCCTGCCTGTATCGGTTTGTGATCTCGCTTGCGCTGCGCCTCAATGTACCGACGGAAACCTTTAAGCTTGTGTCTGCATTGATTGTCGCAATCGCCATTGCAGCGCCTAAGGCACGTCAGATTCTGAAGCTTAAGCATCAGGAGATTAGCAGCCGGAAAGAACGGAGACTGTATCGTGAGGGGGCAAAGCATGCTGAAGATTGAACATATTTCCAAGACCTTTTATCCGGGTACGGTCAATGAAAAAAAAGCCCTGGATCATCTGAGTCTGACCATGGAAGATGGGGATTTCGCAACCATCATTGGCTCCAATGGTGCCGGTAAGTCGACCTTGTTTAATGCGATTGCGGGCAGCTTTTTTACGGATACCGGATATATTGAGCTGGATGGAGAGGATATCACCTTTATTCCGGAGCATGTAAGAAGCCGCTATATCGGGCGGCTCTTTCAGGATCCGCTGATGGGCACAGCTCCACATATGACGATTGAGGAGAATCTCGCGGTAGCGTATCTGCGCGCTTCTGATACGAGACATCATCTTTTTGGCAGGGTTTCCAGAAAGGACCGGGAGATGTTCCGTGAACAGCTCGCACTTCTGGATATGGGGCTGGAGGATCGCATGAATCACCCGGTTGGACTTCTGTCCGGAGGGCAGCGGCAGGCACTTACGCTTTTAATGGCAACGATGGTGACACCCAAGCTGCTCCTTTTGGATGAGCATACGGCAGCACTGGATCCTGCTACTGCAGCCAAGGTTCTGGAGCTGACCAAAGACATTGTGAAGGAACGTCATATTACCTGTCTTATGGTAACCCATAATATGAATCAGGCACTTGAGCTTGGTAATCGCACACTTATGATGAATACCGGTACCATTGTGCTGGATGTTAAGGGCACGGAACGTGAGGGAATGACTGTTCAGGATCTTCTGGATCGCTTTGCAGTCGGATCCGGCAAGGAATTTAATAACGATCGGATCCTTTTATCTACAAAAGAGGACATCTGATATAAGCCTCGCTGTCGGTATTTTTCTACTGTTAAGCTGCTTCTTTTACAGCAGAAATTACTTTTCTTTATAGACTACATTTCAAGTTTCTATGTCCCGTTCTCTTGTAACGGGACATTCTTTTATTGTATAATTTGTATAGAAAATTTCGTCCAGTCAAGGAGGCAAATATGATCAAACAGCATTTTGTGATTACCATTGGCAGACAATATGGATCCGGCGGAAGATTGGTTGGCAAACGGCTGGCAGAGGAGCTCGGGATTCATTTTTATGATAATGATATTTTAAAGCTCACTTCCGAACGGACAGCTATTGGTGAACAGTATTTCCGTATGGCAGATGAAAAGGCAGGAAACAATATCCTGTATAAGATTATCAATAATCTGACTCCGGATATCGGCAAGCCTAATCTAGATGATAATATTGTATCTCCGGAAAACCTTTTCCGTTTCCAGGCAGAAGTGATCCGGGAGATTGCAAAAAATGAAACCTGTATTATCGCCGGCAGATGCGGAAACTACATTTTAAAGGAAAACAATACACCAAATCTTGTGAACCTTTTTGTATATGCCGATATGACAACACGGATACAGAGAGTCATGGATTATGATAAAATCAATAAAGAGGATGCGGAAAAGCGGATCCGAAAGATTGACAAGGAGAGAACGGAGTATCATAGATACTATACCGGTGAAGACTGGATGAATCCCAGCAGCTATGATCTCCTGATCAATGCAAGCCGGATCAGCTATGATGAGATGGAAGTTCTCATGAAGGATTATATCAGGATGAAGGGATTTATAGATTGATGAAGATCACCGTAAGAAGCGCATCCATGCCACTGCATGGCACGATCATCGTACCGGGCGATAAGAGTATCTCTCATAGAGCTGTGATGCTGGGTGCATTGTCCGATGGAACAACACATGTAAGTGGTTTTCTTAACGGAGCTGACTGCCTTTCTACTATTTCCTGCTTCCGTAAAATGGGTGTCGAAATTGCACTTAGTCCGGATGAATCCGAGGTGGTGATCCATGGCAAGGGCATGCACGGATTAACCGCCCCCAAGGACATCTTGGACTGCGGCAATTCCGGTACAACTACACGACTTCTCACCGGGATACTCTCCGCGCAGGCGTTCACCTCGGTGATTACCGGCGATGAAAGCATACAGAAGCGTCCGATGAAGCGGGTGATGCTGCCACTGAGAGAAATGGGAGCTGATATCCGTTCCATCTACGAGAATGACTGCGCGCCCATGGAAATTCATGGAAAAAGACTACATGGCATTACGTATGTTTCACCTGTTGCGAGTGCACAGGTGAAGTCTTCCATTCTTTTTGCAGGACTTTATGCAGATGGCAGTACAACCGTGATTGAGCCATCCCTGTCGCGAGATCATTCCGAACGTATGCTGCAGGCGCTTGGCGCTTCTGTCCAGACGGAGATACTTCCGGACGGCAGGGCAAAAATCACGGTAGAGCCGTGCCGGAGTCTTACGGCATACCCGGGGACACTGGAGATTCCTGGTGATATTTCTTCCGCAGCTTATTTTATTTCTGCGGCAATGCTCGTCAAGGGGTCCGATCTTGTCATCCGAAATGTCGGAATCAATCCTACGAGAGCCGGGATCCTGGAAGCTTATCAAAGCATGGGAGCAGATATTACCTTGGAAAACAAAAGACTTGCCGGATCCGAGGAAATGGCGGATATCCATGTACGATATCACAAGCTGCACGGTACAGAAATCGGCGGAGTTCTGATTCCAAGGCTTATTGACGAGCTTCCGGTGATTGCGGCTGTTGCTGCGTCCGCAGAGGGTGAGACAATCATCCGGGACGCATCAGAACTTAAGGTGAAGGAATCCAACCGGATCCGGGCCATGGTCGAGGGTCTTATGAAGACAGGCATCAGTGCCGATGAAACAGAAGACGGAATGGTGATTCATGGACAGGGTACAGACCTTAAGATCCAAAGTACGGAAATTGATACCAAAAAGGATCACAGGATTGCCATGACATTTGCGGTACTGGCGCTTGCAGGAGATCTTAATACTGCAATTACACTTAAGGATGCAGAGTGCATCCGGATTTCCTATCCTTCCTTTTTTGAGGATTTTAAAAAAGTGGTTGACAACAGAGAGTGCCTTTGATAGTATTATCGAGTCGCAAGTAACGCGACTTGATATGGCAGATTGGTCAAGAGGCTAAGACGCAGCCCTCTCACGGCTGAATCCCGGGTTCGATCCCCGGATCTGTCATCAAAACTTAGAAAAGCATACCGGTTTTTCCGGTATGTACTGCGGCAGATTGGTCAAGAGGCTAAGACGCAGCCCTCTCACGGCTGAATCCCGGGTTCGATCCCCGGATCTGTCATTAAACCAGATCTTACGGATCTGGTTTTTTGTTGTCTTATGGTATCCTGAGTGAGGAAATCCTTGAGCAAATCTACTTTATGGGATGTTTACGTCATGGTTTGGAGGTATGGCTTATTTTATGAAACATATTACCGAGTACAAAAACATAGTTTTTGATATGGGATGCGTGCTGATGGACTACGACCCTGACCGGTCGATCAGGAAATATACCAGCGATCCGGATATCATCCGGGAAATCCGCAATACGCTGTTTCTGTCCATGGAGTGGTTAAAGCTGGACTGCGGTCTGATTTCTGAAGAAACCGCAATCGAGAGAGTGCTTCCAAGACTATCGTCGGATGAAGCACGCGAGATTGCAGAAAAAGCGTTTAACCATTGGGATGAATATAATATGTGGATCAAGGATGGCGCAGAGGAAATGATTCATAAGGTTCATGACCGTGGTCAGAAAATCTACATTCTTTCCAATGCAAGTGCCAGACTTCCTAAAATATATCGCCGGGTTATGCCGGCAGCAGAATTATATGATGGAGTTTTTTTCTCCGCAGAATATCAGTGTATAAAGCCGCAGGATCTCATTTATCAGACCTTTTTTAAGACCTTTCATTTACATCCGGAGGACTGCTTTTTTATCGATGATACCCCGGAAAACATTGAGGCATCGAGACGCAATGGCATGGAAGGCTACGTTTTCAGCGATGGAAAGATTGCCACATTAAAACGTGTTCTGGAATTTTAACACGCACCACAAAGAGGAGACAGGAAGTATGCCGGGAATATCCGATATTAAAATACATCGTAAACCATATGGTCCAGTCATGCAGATCAGAAATTCCACGAATCCGGATGGTTCAGAGCTTGATTATCTTACGTTCCCGGCATTGGAATGCTATGATATGGTGCAGCATGCGGTTTCCACACGTTTCGGTGGTGTGAGTAAAGGAATCTTCAGCAGCATGAATCTGAGCTTCACCCGCGGAGATGACGACAATGCAGTACGGGAGAATTTCAGAAGATATGCAAGACTATTTCATACGACAGAGGATCACTTTGTATTATCCTATCAGACGCATACAGTGAACGTACGTGAAATAACGGAGGAGGATGCCGGCAAGGGGCTTACACGGGAGCGAGGATTTACAGATGTTGATGGTCTAGTCACAAACGTACCCGGTCTGGTACTCGGAATTTTTGCGGCTGATTGCATTCCTCTTTTATTTCTGGACCCGGTTCACAAAGCGATTGGGGCGAGTCACGCGGGATGGCGCGGCACCGTAGGCAGAATTGGACGGGTTACGGTAGAAAAAATGCATGCCCTCTATGGCACGGAGCCGAAAGATCTGATTTGTACCATCGGTCCGGGAATTTGTCAGGATTGTTATGAGGTGTCAGCGGACGTTGCGGATCAGTTTATGAAAGAATTTCCTCAGCATGTTGTTGAAATTCTGAGAGAGCGGGCAACTACGGATCAAGGAGAGCGTAAGTTCCTTCTGGACCTTTATCGTGCCAACACGATCGTACTGAAGGATGCAGGAGTTTTGCAGGAGCATATTTCCATTACGGATATCTGCACCTGCTGTAATCCCGCGCTTCTTTTTTCTCATCGTTTTACGCACGGAAGGCGTGGAAATAACGCGGTTTTTATGAAGCTTCAGCGGGAGCACTGATGTAAGGACAAGGATATCTGCAAAAACTCCTTGCAGAGCCAGCCGATTAAGCTTATGATAAAAGTTCGTAAGACAAATCACAGCTACAAATACATAAGATAAAGCAATGTGAACCATCATATTGCATTTGGAGGAAGCCATGGCATTAATTATCCCAAAGGATTATGATCCGAGATTATCGGTAAGAGAAACGCAGGAAGCAATTAAATATATCCGCGATACTTTCCAGAAGGAATTTGGGCGGGAAATGAACCTCAGCAGAATTTCCGCGCCGCTTTTTGTACCCAGAAGTTCCGGCTTCAACGATAATCTTAACGGTTATGAAAGACCGGTCAGCTTTGATGTGCCATGGTGGCCGGATGAAACCATTGAGGTAGTACATTCCCTTGCCAAATGGAAACGTATGGCGCTTAAGAAATACGGATTCCGTCCCGGAGAGGGTCTCTATACCAATATGAATGCAATCCGTCGAGATGAGGAGCTTGACAACCTGCACAGCTGCTATGTGGATCAGTGGGACTGGGAGCTGCACATAGACGAGCGTGACAGGACGGTGATGTTCCTGAAGGAAACCGTCGCCAAGCTTTATTCCTGCCTTAAGCAGACCGAGTTCTATATCTACGACAAATACGAGCACATAGAGCCTATCCTGCCGGAGCACATCACGTTCGTCTATGCGGACGACCTGCAAAGACGCTATCCCGACAAGACCCCGAAGGAGCGCGAGAACCTTGCGGCTAAGAAGTACGGCTGTATCTTCGTCACCCGCATCGGCGAAAAGCTGTCCGACGGAAAGCCGCATGACGGCCGTGCGCCGGACTACGACGACTGGCAGCTCAACGGAGACATCCTGTTCTGGTATGAGCCGCTTCAGCTGGCGCTGGAGATCTCCAGCATGGGCATC
>DJXY01000184.1 GCA_002449915.1 Oribacterium sp. UBA6992 | reverse complement strand
GGTTCTTTGTTTGACCGGGATCTTCCTCCCAGTCATCCGGAGAAATCTGGACATTCTCCGTAGCATTGTCATCATCAGCATCGATCTGATAGTCGTCGTCCAGCCATCCATCCTTGGGTTTGTTTTGGGATTGCCGGGGCTGTGTGTCGTCCCAGTTGTCATCCACTGTATCCAGCCATCCATCATCCGGTTTATCCGAGGATAGATCCAGATCCTCATCCAGCCATCCGCCGTCTGGAGCGTTTCCAGCTTCAGAGTCTGAAACATAAGGTCTCGGATCCTTTATACCTGCATCCTTCATGCCTGAAACATGATGCTTTGTAACCGGTGCATCCTGCGTATTTTGTGCAAGAGAAACATTCAGGTTTATAGTATTTGCCGCATCACTCTCTGAGATGCTGAGAATTTTTTCAAGCTTTGCTTCATAATATAAGGTGAGTCGGTGGATGGACTCATATTTTGACGCAAAATATATTCCGGATGTAACACAGCTGATCACTGCACCCAGGCAGTATAACATAAGAAATGTTTTGCCCAGGGCACTGATAAAGTCCAGGTTTAAATTGACAAGAATCATTTCTACCTGTGTTAAAAGCATAATAAAACTAAGCAGAATGAACAGGAGGGTATATTGCAGAAAGATTTTAATAATCTTTTTGGAAATATAATCGCTTTTAAAGTATCTGCTTGCTTCCTCTATATCTTTTCCTTGCTTTTTTTTAAATACGGCAAGCTGTGTCATAAGCCGGACCTTGTTAATGTTGAGCATCTTAATTTCCTTTGGCTTGTTTTGCCCTTTCCGCATAGGAATCATCCGGGAATTGTCCGATGATCTGGTCAAAAACTGCATTGGCTTCGTCTGTATTGCCCTGAATCTGATAAAGTCTGCCCAGCAGGAACATGTTTTCGGGATCAGCTTTTAACTGAACACTTAGCTGATAGCAGGTCAGTGCCTGTGTTGTGTCGCCTGCATTCCAGGAAGCAGTTCCCAGGTCTGCAAGCTTCTGATAAACGGTATTTTCCATCTCCTGCTTGATGCCATTTAACATACTTACCAGATTCTCATCAGTAATCTGTGACTGATCCAGACTGAGATACAGCTGTGCTGCACTTACCAGATCACCACTTTGATATGCAGTGCTGATATTTGTCAGTGTCTGATACTGTGATGCAAAAGCCGCATTCTGATTTTCATACTGGGACAGCTTTGCATTGGCATCATCATACTGTGACTGCAGTGTGTCATTTTGCGACTGCAGATCTGTAATTTTACGATTGCTTGCGTCCAGTTTTTCTGTATAAGTTATCAGTTCCTGATTATTGGAACTGTTCAGTGCCTTAGTGTGCGCCGGAAGCACAAGCAGATAAAATGCAGCAAGCGCAAGTGCCATACCGATAATGATATACACAACTACCATCCAGGGAGAAATCTGCTTTACTTCCTGTGGAATCAGTACATCGTCATCTGTCATTTTTCTATGGGAAAATACATTTTTAAGGCGGTTCTGCTCGACCTCTGCTCTGCCGGTATTTTTTTTAACTTCATCCATGAGGACAAGTGCTTTAGGATTATTTCTGTCAATTTTAAGAACCTTATATAAGCTTCTACCGGCTTTTACCCAATTCTCCCGTTTCATATATAAGAGAGCGAGAAGGATATGCGCTTTAATATAATTTGGACTGTCCTCAATTACACGGTTAAGCTGCATTACTGCCAGATCCTCATTATTATTCTGCGCATAATCCAGCGCCTGATTATAACGCTTGACATTATCTGAACAGATTCTTAAAATGGCCGGCTTCCTCTGAATCTGATCAAGGTAATAATCCGCATCATTATCTTCCGGCATCAGATTCATACTGATAACCCATTGTACAAGCGCGTCTGCTGTTTCGCCACATTCAAAAAAGACAAGTCCCAGCAGATTCCTTGCATCCTTCTGATATTTATCAAACAAAAGAGACTTTTTTAAAAGCTCTGCCGCACCGGAAAGATCCCGGAGACGGGCACGTTCCAGACCAAGGTTATAGTAGCAGTTTGCAATTCTTTCCAGAGTAACGTCATATTTCATTGCTTATCATCATCCTTTTTTATGGCGTCCTCTATGAGCTGAGTCATGATATCATGCATATCCGTAAGATCCACTTTTACGATGGCATCCTCAATCTGATCTACATCAAGACTAGGTTTAAATCGCTGTATTTCCTCTTCAAAATTTATCATTAAAATCTCCGTATATTCATAAGCAGCTTGACTCTGCCAGTGTATTCTATTAAAATCTGTCACAGCATCTCTGAAGTCAATGGGTGCTGAAAATCATTTAGTAAGTTTATCACAACTTATATGGTCATTCAAGATTTATCACTATACTTTACAGGAGTACTGCGTAATGGAATCTTTGGTAACTTTTTTTACTTCTACCCTCTCCGGAGTCCTTTCGAGCGAAGCGGTGACCTTTATCATATCCATGCTTCCGGTTTTGGAGCTGCGAGGCGGACTTTTGGCGGCGTCGATCATGAAGGTGCCCTATATAAAAGCGCTGATTATTTGCATCATAGGGAATCTGCTTCCGATTCCTTTTGTGCTTTTATTTATTGAAAGAATTGTAATCTGGATGGAACATTTTAGTCCAACCAAAGGGATCGCGATGGTCTTCCGAAGCAAGGTTGACAAGCATCGTGCAGAAATTGAGAAATACGATTTCTGGGGGCTGACCTTATTTGTCGGCATTCCTCTGCCGGGGACCGGAGCCTGGACCGGGTCCATTGTAGCAGGTTTGATTCGCATGAATCGAAAAAAAGCGTTTGCGTCTATCATCGTTGGGGTGCTGCTTGCATCCGTAATCATGTCTATTATATCCTATGGGGTCCTCGGGGCGGTGATTCATTGAATCACACCGCTCTGAGGATTTTTTAAGTCCTTTATTTTACGCCTTAAATTTTATAATCATGGTACGAAAAATGGCTTAAAACCTGAAAAAGTAAAATACTTACGGTTTTAAGCCATTTATAAATCGTGCAGAAGAAGGGAGTTGAACCCTCATGAGTGTTAGCTCACACGGACCTGAACCGTGCG
>DJXY01000168.1 GCA_002449915.1 Oribacterium sp. UBA6992 | reverse complement strand
AGAAGTACATGGGAGAGAGCAGAAATGCTGATTTCGCTGGCACATCCGAATTTCAGAGATGATTTGATTAAAATGGCGGAAAAGCAAAAAATATGGATAAGAAGTAATAAGAGATAATAAAGGAAATATATTATAGAATTATTTTGATGAAAATATCGGGTATAGTCTGATGCTTGAAGGAGTTGAGGGGAAGTATGTTTAAGAGCGAGTATCAAAAGAAACTGAGAACGCCGGAGGAGGCCGTTTCAATAATTAAGAGCGGAGATTGGATTGATTTTTCTGTGGCATTAGGATTTCCCACATTGCTGGATGAAGCGCTTGCTAAAAGGAAAGAAGAACTGTGCGATGTAAAAATCAGAGGGAATTTGATTTTTGGGCCGATAAAAACAGTAGAATGTGATCCGGAAAGAGAACATTTTATATATAACAGCTGGCATTGCTCTGCATATGAGAGAAAACTTTGTGACAGAGGACTATGTAATTACATTCCGATGATTTTTAGAAATGTAGTTCCTTATTATAAACATTTTCTGACAGTAAACGTAGCAATGATGTGTGTGACACCAATGGATAACCATGGTTACTTTAATTTGTCAAGTTCTACCGGTACAGCAAAGGGAATTCTTAACAATGCTGATGTAGTTATTCTTGAAATAAATGATAAGCTGCCAAAGATATATGGTGGATTTGATGAAAGCATACATATCAGTGAGGTAGACTATATTGTAGAAGGAGAACATTCGGAACTTCCGGTCCTACCTGAGGCGGTTCCTACAAGAAAGGAAATTGAGATAGCTCAATATATCATCCCGAAAATTCCGTCTGGTGCTACGTTGCAGCTTGGAGTAGGTTCTCTTCCCAGCGCAATAGGAAAGCTGCTTTCACAGTCGGATGTGAAAGATCTGGGCATGCATACGGAATTGGCATCAGATGCATATGTGGATCTTTTTGAAGCAGGAAAACTGACAAACTCAAAAAAGAAAATATGGAGAGGAAAAGGCGTAGCAGGCTTTGCATTTGGGACAAAGCGTTTTAATGAATGGGTGGATGAAAATCCAGGTGTTGTGACTTGTCCACTTGAATATGTTAATTCACCATATGTCATTGCGCAGATTGATAATATGATATCAGTAAACAGCTGCATTGCTGTAGATCTATATGGTCAGATAAGCGCGGAGAGTTCAGGACTTCGTCATATCAGCGGGACCGGAGGACAGCTGGATTATGTTACAGGTGCATCGGACAGTGCCGGAGGAAAAGCGTTTGTATGTATGAAGTCTACGCATACAGACAGATATGGAGTTGTTCATTCTAATATAGTTCCTCATTTTGCAGGAGATATCATTACAACACCGCGGAGCCAGTCCTATTATATTGCGACAGAGTACGGAATAGTCAATCTTGAAGGCAGAAGTACATGGGAAAGAGCAGAAATGATGATTTCACTGGCACATCCGGATTTCAGAGATGAACTGATCAGAATGGCGGAAAAGCAGAAAATTTGGATACGAAGTAATAAAAGATAAGAAAAAACTTTAAAGAGATAAGAAATGATATAAAATAGCTTTATTTTATTTTTCTTTAGAGTTATAATGATAAAAACAACGGGGAGCTCTGTCAGGGGCTGAGAGGAAACTAATGACGTTTCGACCTATGACCTGATTTGGATAATGCCAACGTAGGTAAATACTTAGGATGAGACGTCTTCTGTACGTTTATGGATCTGAGAGAACACCTGCGGGTGTTCTCTTTTTATATGTTCAGAAGAAAGACCATGATGCGAGGCATCCCGAGGATGCGGAAACGCTGTTTTCCAGAGTCATGGCTCGACGGCTGAACAGATGATGGTATTAACTTGCTCATTAATTTCCTTCCACTGCTGTCAGAAGGACAGGGCAATCATAGTACTATTGTATGAAAGAGTAAACGCAACCTGTGCAAGACTAACGTCTACCTCTGGTATTAATGGTGGAATTTAAAATTTCATTTTTGGTTATAATACAAAAAAATATTGATATTAAATTCAAAACGATGTAGAATACTTATAGAATATCACAAGAATATTAATAATATTCTATGGGAGGTTGGATGAAGGTTTCTGAGATTAATGTGAAAGAAAAAATATACAATGAGATTTATGATCAGGTTACAAACGGTAAAATTACTTCCAAGGATATCATTACAGAAAGAGCATTAACAGAAATCTATAATGTCAGCAAATCGCCGGTGAGAGAAGCGCTTCTGGCACTTTGCAATGACGGAATATTACGAAGCATTCCAAGAGTTGGTTATCAGATTGTACCAGTGAGTTTTCAGAATGTTATGAACCTGATCCAATTGAGATGTGACATAGAGATTTGCGGATTCCGCCGATCCTTTGAAAAGATTACACCAGATAATATTCTGGAGTTGAAACACATCGCATCCAAGTGTCACGAAATTTTGGAAAAACGGGAGAGAGATGACTGTGATTTTGCAGCCAATAGCTGGAAAATCAATTACGAGTTTCATTCGTATCTATACTCTTTGAGCGGTAATGGATTTGCATTAAATATACTCGAGAAGCTAATCCGGCAAAGCGCCACATATATAGCACAATATTTTATTGCAGACTGGGGTCGGGATGCAGCTATTAGAGGCGCGTGGCATGAAAAACTGATCGAGGCGATTGAAGAGAAGGATCTGGATAAAGCCTGTACGATACTCATGAACGATATCTGCTCTGTGAAGACGCAGATTTCGGCATTATATCAACAAGAAATTTAAAGAAGCGAGGAGGAAAGCATGGAGAGCAAAAAGGAACTGGTATTTAAGGCACTGAAAAATATCCCAACATCCAGAGTGCCGGTTGGGTTCTGGCATCATTATCTGCCGGATGAGCTCGTCAATGCAGTGGAGCATCCGGAGTATTATGATCAGAATGTAACCGGCGCGAGAGCATTTCACGATGCATGGGCCCCGGATTTTGTTAAGGTTATGACAGATGGATACTTTGATTTGCCAATTGTGTTGGATCTCAGTTCTACGGAGACTTTTAATAACGATAGTGATCAGCAACATACAAACTATCACCGTTTGCTGCAGGAGGTTTAGATATGGGTGATCGTGAGCAGAGACTTAGTCAAGAGGAAATGCAGAATTATACCGACATTCTGCGCAGTGAAATGATTCCGGCAATGGGATGCACGGAACCGATCGCCATTGCATATTGCGCGGCGATTGCCAGAAAAGTGCTGGATGAGGAGCCGGAGCATCTTACGATTCGCTGTTCCGGCAATATGATAAAAAATGTAAAAGGCGTCAAAGTTCCAAATGCAGGCGGACAGAAGGGCATTGAGGTTGCAGCAACGCTTGGCGTTGTGGGCGGCAATCCCGATCTTACGCTTGAGGTTATCGAAAATGTCACAGACGCAGACCGGGAAAAAACAAGAGAGCTGGTGCAGTCCGGCTTCTGCAACTATGAGTATGTGGAGAATGTTCCCAACCTCTATATTGAAGCGCTGATCCGCGGTCAGCATCATAGCGCAGAGGTCATTATCCAGAACACCCATACAAACATTTCCTTTGTTAAAAGGGATGATAAGATCCTGATTAAGGATGGTCAGACGCAGGACAGCACCGCCGGGTCAGTAACAAGTGGCGACAGAAGCAGGATGAGCCTCAAGGGCCTCCTGCAGTATGCAGACCAGGTGGAGCTTACCGATGTGCAGGATGTTCTGGATCGTGAGATCCGGATGAACGCTGCGATTTCGCAGGAGGGACTGGATCATGCCTGGGGCGCAGGCATTGGCAAAACAATTCTCGAGGTGTGGGGAGATGATGTCAAGGAGCTTGCGTGTGCTGCGGCTGCTGCAGGAAGTGATGCCCGTATGTCTGGCTGCTCCATGCCGGTTGTGATCAATTCAGGCTCCGGAAACCAGGGGATTACGGTTACCATGCCGGTACTGGTTTTTGCGGAAAAACTGCATGTTTCAGCCAATGTACGCTATCGGGCACTGATCATTTCCAATCTGGTTTCTGTTTACATTAAGCACTACATCGGCGCGCTCTCTGCATTTTGCGGTGCTGTCAGTGCTTCCTGCGGTGCGGGCGCAGCGATTACCTATATGAGTGGCGGAGATTATGCGCATATTGGGAGAACTATTACCAACACCCTGGCCAATGTCGGTGGTATTGTATGTGATGGCGCTAAGCCGAGCTGTGCTGCTAAGATTGTGGCTTCGGTGCATGCAGCGATTCTTGCTCATTATATGAGCATGAACGACAAGGGCTTCCAGGCGGGAGAGGGTCTTGTTGAGGAGGATGTCGAGGAAACCATCAAAAATGTCGGCTACATTGGTAAGGTTGGCATGAAATCTACGGATAAGGAGATTTTGAATGTCATGACCGATGCGGTAGACGTCAACACCTGTATATAGGCAGTGCGCAACTTGCTTATAAGCGGATATTTCTAGGAATCGGAAATATCCGCTTATTTCGTTACATACAGGAAAATACTATTTTATTTTGCGGCATACAATGCAGGGCTCCGTGGGATCCGTTCCATCGGTGTGGGATAAGATGCAGGGCTCTTCTATAATGAAATCCGGTTCTTTATCATATAGCTTGGAATCGGGTGCGGGATCGATCATCGAAGGCGTGGATTTTTCTGGTGGAATCGTTTTATCGATCCCGGAAGGTGTGGCTTTTCCGGACGGGATTATTTTATCGATTCCTGAAGGAGTAGATTTCCGGGACGGGCTTTCTTTATTGATCTCGGAGCCGGTGGCCTTGTCTGGTTCCGGGGGTTTCGGCAGAAAGCCTGTATCTTGCAAAGGATCCTTCTCTTGTTTTGAGACTTTCTCCTGGGAGCTTTTTTGATGCTGTGAAGTGGTGCGATCCCGTGTGGCGGTGTTGCTTTCTTTAGATAAGAATGATGAAGCACGGCAGGCTGTATTTGCATGGACGGCCTTGGGTAAAAGAGCGCCATAGGGACGGAGACCGTTTGCCTTGTAATAAAAGAAGCCGAGGCCAAGCGGGAAATAATTTCCTCGATTGCGGGTCGGCTCAAAGAGATGATGCGTTCCGTCGATGGTTTCTCTGCCGGAAAGCATGCGACCATCTTTTGGGTCAAGATAGTAGGTGTAGCCGTCGATCGGATCTGTGAACCAGCCGGTTTTCCGGTCAGAGAGAGTTCCAGTTGCGGTGTCTGTGAGATAGTAATACCAGGCGCCGGGCTGACCGTCGGGACCTGGCATTGTTTCGTCAAGATACCATCCGGCTGCGTGTGCTGGTGTGACGGAACCTATGGAGACTGGCAATGATGCCAGGAAGAGAGTTAAAACCAAAAAGAGGAGACCGGCGTTAAAGTGACTGGCATTTCGGCTATGACGTCTGCGATGGAAAAATGAAATGATTCTGGCCTGGTACATTTGAAGACCTCCTGAAATGAAATTTTGTTTCGGACTATGTTTCGGACGATACTTGTCATCGAATTTTCGTTGAAACAAATATCGGCGAATAAATATCGAAACAAATACATCGTAACAGGAGGGAAAGACAGAAAAGTACACGATCGAAGCTCATACATTGCTTCTTAGGTTAAAGCGTCCTTTACGATGATCGTCATCATATAGGGATGTCCATGGTCCTCACAGAGAGCCTCGAGCGCATGTAGACCTGCAAAGCATTCCTCCGTCGGTAAGCCGCAGTCTTTTACAGCGTAGACGCTTAAGGAATGCGTACCTTTATATGTCTTAAGTGCGGAGACAAGTTCCGGCAGCCGCCTGCCCAGCTTCATAAAAACCTTGGTCCCGGACAAACGCAAGCCTTCCGCAAAGTCAGAATCCCCGTTTAATATATGAAGCTCCTCCTCTCCGAGACAAAGCGGCAGATTAAAGCATGCTGCAGACGCAAGAAACGAAGGAATGCCGTTTATGATTTTTACCGGGAGCTGGTCATGTGCGGCGGCTTCCTGCAGGTACGCAAAGGTAGAGTAAATCAAGGGATCACCGATCGTAAGGCATGCAACCGATGTACCATCAAGGAGGAATCCGCGAATCCTTTCATAGATTTCCCTCACCGCAAGAGCTCTTGTGTGCGGGTCCCGTGTCATGGGAAAGTCGCAGCAAAGCACGCGTTTACCGGCAAGATCCTCCTGTTGCAATGCCTCATGGAGAATGTGATACGCACGGCTTTCTGCCGGAGATTTCCCCGGGACCAGGATGAGATTACAGAGAGAAATCACCTTACGTGCCTCCATTGTGATGAGATCCGGATTTCCGGGACCGACGCCGATGCCATATAATGTTCCTGTCATAAAATTTTCAGCGGAGAGCCCTGTGAAATTCTATTGCTTCCTTCAGGCCGGGATAAACCGCCGCAAACCTCTCTTTCTATCATTAACATCGCAATATATCTCTTACATGTATTGCTGTAAATATCTATGTGAATATACTGTGATGTGAATCTACCGGTTGATTTTACAATAATTCTGTTTCTGTTAAAAGTGCAGTATGCTAAAATCTAATCAATGGGTTCGCGCAGGTAGGATCAAACTGAAACAGAAAACATCAGGTGGTATGAAGCGGAATAGAGAATACCTGGAACTACCGGTCAGCATGAAAGCCATCAGAGGAGGGGTTGATATATGGAAAACTTTATCGAGAGAGCGCGGAAGATTGTGACGGAGTTTGGAGAATTGGTGGAGATTCTCATGGCAATTGCGGTATCCGTGGCAATTGTATTTGCTATGATCGGGCTGCTGCCCAAATTTCATGAGCTATTTCTGCATCGGGAGGATGCGGAAGCCTTTTCGGAAATGCTGTCAGCGATCCTGAGTGTCATCGTTGGTACGGAGTTCTTAAAGATGCTGGCAAAGCCATCAGTAGAAAATGTCACGGAGGTGCTGATTTTCCTGATTTCGAGACATATGATCGTACGGGAGTCCAGCGCGCTGGAAAACCTCCTTATGGTTCTCAGCATCGCGGTCCTGTTTGTACTTGAATATCTCATGATCAAAGGAAAGACACGGAAGATGTTGTTTGGACAATTCCGTGAAAAGATCGAAAAAAGAATCGATCACGAGCTGGACATCGACGACAAGTAAGATGACTACCTTAGTTGATTACAAAATGGTTTTTATCAAATGAAATGAGTCCGTCTGCCTTCATTTTTCCAAGTTCCTTGGATAGAGCCGTTCGGTCTGCATTCAGATAATCCGCCAGCTGCTGACGGTCAAAGGGAATGTCGAACTGCCGGACAGGACCAGCCCCATTTTGTCAGTCGTGCTTCCCGCAGAGAGGATGACCGCGCCCTTCTGGTAGGCTACAGAGCGAGCACAAAGACTTTGCAGGGCAGCTTGTATTTCTGATAGTGTAAATCCTTTTTCTCCTCAAAGTAGTTACGGCCGTGAGAGTCGATGGAGACGATCAGCGGACCGAACTCTTAAAGGTATTGAAATAAAAATATTTTCCATAAAATAAGTACTTTACAATATGTTTTTTATTTGATACAATAAAGACAGTTGAAGAGGGAAAAACATCAGAGGAAAGGTGGCGAGTGCTTCACCAATCAGAGATGTTCGTGATAAGGATTCAGATGGTAGATGAAATGGCGAGTGCTTCACGTAGTTGAGATCTGAATACCTAAAAACCAAAAGACAAAAATTAAATAAAGGAGGGATGATCAAGTGAGAAGTCCAAACATTCACTAAGGTCCCGGCATTTGCAAGCAAGAAACAAATGTCGGGGCCTATTACATTGCGTAAAAATATTATCGTATTTTCCGAGGCTGATGTATTTGCATGATGCACAGCCTCTATTTTTTTGCTCTTAAAATGGCAGAATTGTTCACCTGTACGTCAAAATGTGATAGTTTGAAGATGCATAGTCATTAAGCTGTTTTATGTGTAATTATTTTATGGAAAAATACGACGGAACAATGAAAGGGAGAAAGTCATGATCAGACAGACGTTACGCTGGGAGGACCTTAAATCAGGTAATGTGCAGGATCCGATGGAGGGACTGGAGAAGTTCCGGAAGCTATCGGTGCAGGAGATGCTGGACAATATAGAAAATACGCATCATCTTACCGAGCGTGACCAAATGGAGGAAATTACGGCTCTTGGCAGGGAGCTGGGGCTTAAGGAGCTTCGGAGCTTAAACCGGACGTTTCTTGATTTAAAGGAACATTTGATGGATCATTTTGATAAGGAGGAGCAGGTTGTATTTCCACTGATGTGGATTTACGAGCATCCCACGGCTGAACTCAGAACCTTGTTAAATGAGCTTCAGAACGAGCATCGGGATCAGGAGAGGATCATCAGGAGGCTTACGGAGGAGATGTCACTTCTTACCCTTTCTCTCCCGAAGGAAAATGCGGAGAATGCTGCGGATATGGATGCAAATGTGGACGTCACAAACATCCGCACATTTATGGAACGCATTCAGAGCTTGTTAAATGACATTTCAGAGCATATTATGAAGGAAGACGAGGTGCTTTTTCCGAAGTATGAGGAGAATTTGTATCTTTGACTTCATGAAGAAAGATTTTCAACGGAATCAACGGAAGGTTTTGAGACCGGAGATTGGGATGAGAACACAGCGGCAGAAGCATTCGCATCAGGAATCATGGGCATAGAAAGAAGGACTTGCATATGACATCAAGAATCACACGCGTATTAAATCACATGAAACAGAATGGGCTTTCACAGTTGTTTGTGACGGATCCGGACAGTATCTGGTATCTGACCGGGATTGACAATCATCCGGGGGAGAGGATGTACGGTCTGCTGCTTAAGGAGAGTGGTGACCATGTGCTGTTTCTGAACCGGCTGTTTCATGTGCCGGAGCCTCCATTCCGCGCGATCTGGTACAGCGACGCGGATGACTGCGTGGGCGCGCTTGCCCGGGAGGTGAATGAGGAGCAT
>DJXY01000008.1 GCA_002449915.1 Oribacterium sp. UBA6992 | reverse complement strand
GCCTTGGCAAGAAGAGTCTTACCAGTTCCGGGAGGACCTACAAGTAATGCTCCTTTAGGGATATGTGCGCCAATTTTGGTATACTTATCCGGGACCTTAAGATAATCTACCATTTCTGTCAAAAGCTCCTTGGCCTCGTCCTCCCCGGCAACATCCTTAAAGGTTACAACATTGCCATCGGTTTTTTCATATTCTCTCGCATTGGACTTGCCGAAACCGCCAAACATGCCACCTCCGCCCATGGAGCCCATCGATGCCGCCATCCGTTTGGAGAGCCAGTTTCCAAGCATCCAGAAAATCAGGATCGGGAAAATCCAACTCAGCAGGAAGCTTAAGAGAGGACTTGTCTCAACCGGAATCTGCTCATCAAAGTTGACTCCCTGGCTGTAAAGCTTCTGCAGTACCTGCGCCTCTGTATACTCATTTTTAAGACGTCCTGTACTGCATGTTATATTGGTTCCGTTTACCGTTGCAATATACGTGATCGTATCATCACTGAGATTTACATTGGTGATTGCGTTGTTATTGACCGCATTCATAAACTCTGTATACGTTGTCTGCTTCACGCTCCGGTTGAGAAGCGATGGAAATACATAGGTATTAAGCAGGAGTATAATAATAAGAGCGATGAAATAATAAAACATCTGCGGTCTTCTGTTTTTAGGATGATACTGATTTCCACCCTTTCCCTGATTCTGTCCGTTATTATTGAACTGATTCTGGAACTGATTAAAGAAATCATTGAAATTATTATTTCCATTATCCGGTGAATTACCGTTGGAAAAATTCTGATCAGCTAAACTGATTTCCGCTCCGGCGGTTCTCCGTTTATGGAAAATATGTAGGATATTTTTCATAAGCCTTTCCTTTCTTACCGACTCTTATATCCCTCTGGATATGCTATTATCATACGCAATGATTGTGTAGAAATCGTGAACAGTAAGAAACATTCTGCGGTTTTTTATGTCCATCTGATACATCCGCCAGTAGGATGATACATAATTCTGTTATTTCATGGTTTTTTTGAGAAGCTCACAAAGCTCATCAACCGCCTGCTCGTTACCGGCTTTGATATCATCAACGACACACGATTTGATATGTGCAGCCAGAAGCTCTTTATTAAAGGAATTAAGCGAGGCCTGCACAGCACTCACCTGAATCAGGATATCCGGGCAGTACCGGTTATCCTCAATCATCTTGCGAATACCGCAAATCTGCCCCTCAATCCGATTGAGACGATGTGTAAGCGACCTGATTTCTTCCGCACTTCTAGGCTTATGCTTATGCCTTCCTGTCTCATCCAGCTCTGTATTACAGCAGCATTCTGCCATTGCACATCCTCCTGTTACTTTACGATCGATACGAACTCATAGTCCTTATCCTCAACAGCCTTACGGATCGCATCATCCTCAACCGGCTTGGAAAGCTCAAGCACAGCCGTTCCATTGTCATGAGAAACCACAGCGCTCTCCACACCATCCAGCTGCTCCAGCGCCTTCTTAACCGTTGCCTCGCAATGCTCGCACATCATACCCTTGATCTTTACTGTTTCTGTCATGTTCTTTGTCTCCTTTTTGTGTTTTCTTGTTATTTTTTTATCTTTAGATGCATTATGTACATCAAAAAGATTCAATCTGAGCGCATTCATACATACCGTAAAGCTGGAAAGGCTCATTGCCGCCGCGCCAACCATCGGACTCATCTCAAAATTCCAGCCAAAAACCGCACTGTAAAATCCTGCGGCAAGCGGAATACAGATCACATTATAGAAAAATGCCCAGAACAGGTTCTCGTGAATGTCTCTGATCGTGGCCCTGCCCAGCCGGATTGCAGCGGCTACATCCGTAAGTCCGGATTTCATAATCACCACATCCGCAGCATCGATCGCAACATCCGCACCGGCGCCAATAGCTACGCCAAGATCAGCTCTTGTAAGTGCAGGCGCGTCATTGATGCCGTCTCCCACCATGGCAACCTTGCCCTTTTTCTCAAGATCACGGATTACAGCTTCCTTGCCGTCCGGCAGCACTCCCGCAATGACATGATCCACTCCCGCCTGGGAAGCAATTGCCTGTGCCGTCTTTTCGTTATCGCCGGTAATCATATATACCTCGATACCCATATTCTTAAGCTCTTTTACTGCCTCGGCAGAATCCGCCTTGATCGTATCCGCAACTGCGATAACACCCGCAAGCTGATCACCTCTTGCAAAGAAAAGCGGTGTCTTCCCCTGCTGCGACAGTTTCTCCGAACGTTCGCGGATTTCCCCTGAGGCAGCAAACTTGCCTGTCATAAACGTACCGGAACCGCCATATAATGTGACTCCGCCAAGCTTTGCCGTAAGACCGTTTCCCGGAAGTGCTGTAAAATCCGAAACTTCTTCCGCGGTAAGATGAAGCTCCTCTGCATATGTCATAATGGCTTTTGCCAGCGGATGCTCGGATTTCTGCTCCAGGGCAATCGCCATCTTAATAAGCTCCTCCTCGGTAAACCCGGCTTCCGGAAGAATATCCGTAACCTTAGGCTGTCCGGAGGTAATCGTACCGGTCTTATCCAGAGCAACGATATCGATCCTTCCTGCCTGCTCCTGAGAAGCCGCTGTCTTATAAAGGATTCCATTTCTCGCGCCGATGCCATTGCCCACCATGATTGCTACGGGCGTTGCAAGCCCCAGGGCACATGGACAGGAAATCACAAGTACCGCAACCGCTCTCGGAATCGCAAAGGCAAGTCCTTTCCCTGTAAGCATCCAGATGATGAAGGTAAGCACGGCGAGTCCGATTACTGCCGGTACAAAAATCGCGGAAACCTGATCTGCAATTCTTGCAATCGGTGCCTTGGTTGCAGCGGCATCACTTACCATATGGATAATCTGCGCAAGTGTAGTATCCTCGCCGACCCTCGTCGCCCTTGCCCGGATATAGCCCGACTGGTTGATGGTTGCCGCAGAAACCAGATCTCCGATGGTTTTATCAACCGGGACAAATTCTCCGGTCAATGCAGATTCATTAACCGCGGTAGAACCCTCCTCGATAATGCCGTCTACAGGAATGTTCTCGCCGGGTCTCACCACAAAAATATCTCCGGTGCGCACCTCGGCAATTGGAACCTCTACCTCCTGCCCGTCTCTGTACAGAACTGCAGTCTTCGGCGCAAGCTTCATCAGACTCTTAAGCGCATCTGTGGTGCGTCCCTTGGAAATTGCTTCCAGCAGCTTACCGATGGTAATCAGGCAGGGAATCATCGCTGCTGTCTCAAAATAAAGGTTGTGATGCAGCTCATGAACCAATGCCGTATTACCGGTTCCCTGCGCATAGATCATGATATAAAGCTCGACCAGGGAGTAAACAAAAGATGCTGAGGATCCCAGTGCAACCAGTGCGTCCATATTGGGCGCAAGCTCAAACAGCGATCTGAAGCCTCCGGTAAAAAACTTTTTATTGATGTACATAACCAGGATCGCAAGCAGCATCTGCGTTACAGCACCAGCTACCGGATTTTCCAGAAAGGCCGGCAGCGGAAATCCTGCCATATTATGTCCCATCGAGAGATACATGAGCAGTAGCAGCAGCACTGCCGACTGGATTAAGCGCTTCTTGAGCACGGGTGTCTCTCTATCCTTCAGTGCATCCTCCTCAGCGGAAATACTATTCACTTCCTCTTTTTTCTCTACCGAAGCTCCTTTAAGTGAAGCCCCATAGCCTGCATTTTCCACAGCACGAATCACTGCAGACGGATCTGCTTCTCCATCGACAGCAAGCGTGTTGGTAAGCAGTGATACATTGGCTTCCTTCACTCCCGGGACCTTTCTGGCTGCCTTTTCCACTCTTGTCTGGCAGGCTGCGCAGCTCATCCCTGTTACAATATATTGTTTCATAAAATCCTCCCTTGTATAAACCGATCCGCGGGAATCCTGCTATAACAGGGCCGTTTCGGATCTGCAGGAAATTATAGCAATGTCACCAGTCCTATTTTTAAAGGTTCCAGGGTTTGTTCTATCCATACCCCCACCCCCTATCTGATGACAATTGAAACTATACCACCAGGGGGTATATGCGTCAATAGCTTTCATTCAAAAATCTTCCTCTATCTGGCTCTGTCCTGCCCTACCCGGCTCTATCTGGCTCTCGATCCGGTCCGGAGAAGACCTGTTTCCTCCTATCCTTTTTGTCTAAAAAAGCCCTTACACCAGTAATTCCGGTGTAAAGGCTCCTTAGGTCTGTTTATTATTTGAATGTATTTGAATTATACTTAGCTCGTAATTCTACACTGTCCATTTATTTGAATATAAATCGCTCAAATATACAGTCGCTGCTCACAAAAGCGTGATCTCCTTAACTACATGCTCGTCAAAATCATAGACAGTGAAGGTATCCCCATCCAGTACAGCGTAGGTGTTAGGGTTTCCACCCTTGGGGAGTGAGGTGGAGCCCGGGTTCAGATGATAAAAGCGTATTCCGTCCTTCTCCAGCTTCTCCGCCTTTAAAAGATGCGTATGTCCATGCAGCAGCGCATCTCCATCCGAAATCGGCGGAAGCGCATCCTCATTAAAGAGGTGCCCGTGAGTTGCGTAGATGGTATGTCCATTGAGACTCAGAAGTGCATAGTCCGCCATCACCGGAAACTCCAGTACCATCTGGTCCACCTCTGCCTCGCAGTTGCCGCGGACCGCATAGATTTGATTTTTCAGCGGATTCAGCATGGCAATGACCTTTTTAGGAGCATAATCTCTGGGCAGATCGTTCCTGGGTCCATGATACAGGATGTCTCCCAGGAGTATCAGCCGGGATGCTCCGCTCTCTTTATACTTCTCCAGCATTTTTTCACACCAGTATGCTGAACCGTGGATATCGCTGGCAATAAAATATTTCATCTCTTCTCCTCTCATTACATCCGCTCCGGCGCATTAAATCCAAGTACATGGATGCAGCTCGTAAGGATCCTCCAGGTCAGCATCAGTACGGCAAGATAGCTCTGCTTTTTAGCCGTATCCTCCTCTGCCAGGATCTTGACATTATGGTAGAAGGAGTTAAAGCTGTTGGAAATCTCATAAATATACGTGCAGATCTTGTGCGGCGCAAGCTCGGTCCATGCATTGCAAAGTTCATCCTGGTAACGGGCAAGCAGCGTTTCCAGATCCCGTCCGCTTTTGTCCTCGATCGGCAGAATCCGGAAATCCCCTGCATGCTCTCTTACAAAGCTTTCTGTATCCGCATAGGAAAGTCCGGCAGCTTCCGCATATTTTCTAAGGATCGAACCGATACGTACGATGGTATATAAAATATACGGACCTGTATTTCCTTCAAAGGATGTGAATTTGTCAAGGTCAAAGACATAATCCTTGGTCGCCTGGTTGGAGAGATCTCCGTACTTCAGGGCAGCAAGTCCGATGATTTTTGCATTCGCCTCTGCCTCCGCACCGGACATGTCCTCGCCACGGGACTCCCTGATCCTCTCGAGCACCTTGTCATTTGTTTCCCTGATCAGGGTTTCCAGACGGAGCACTCCACCCTCACGCGTCTTAAATGGCTTTCCGTCTTTGCCGTTCATCGTACCGAAGCCGATAAAGGTAAGCCCTGTTTCAGGCTTCACAAAGCCGGCCTTGCGTGCTACACGGAAAAACTGGGTATAATGCAGGGACTGACGGCTGTCAGCGACATAAATATAGGCATCCGGATGATAGAGCTTTTCACGCTCAATAATGGTACCAAGATCACTGGTTGCATACAGCGATGCGCCATCCGACTTCCGGATCATGCACGGCGGCAGCTCCTTGGGATCCGACGGCTCGGTAATGTCAACAACCAGCGCTCCCTGTGATTCATACGCAAGACCTTTATCCTCAAGCTCCCGGATCAGTCCGGGAATGTATGGCTCCGCATCGGACTCACCTTTCCAGAGGTCAAAATGCACATCAAGGTTGTCATAGTTTTTCTTAAGATCGGCAACAGAAACCCGCATAATCTGCTCCCAAACCTTATGATAGACAGGATCTCCCTGCTGCAGCTTCCTCGTTGCCTCATGTGCACGCTCTGCGAATGCTGCATTCACAAGATTTCCATTATCATCCTTTTCCTTCGCCTTCTGCGAGGCATACGGATAGATTTCCTCAAGCTCTGAAATCGTGAAATCCTGTCCGAGCTTTCCACGGTCCTCAAGCTCTGCAATGATGAGACCCATCTGCAGACCCCAGTCTCCAAGGTGTACATCTCCGATCACCTTATTTCCCATCTTTGCAGCCATTCGCTTGATGGCTTCTCCGATTACAGCAGAACGAAGGTGTCCCACATGCAGAGGTTTAGCTACATTGGCTCCGCCATAATCCACAATAATGGTCTTTGGCGTTTTATTCTGCTCAAGTCCCATCTCCGGATCGTGATTCATATCATTTAAATACATCCCCAGAAGCTCTCCGGAGAGATTTAGATTGATAAATCCGGGCATGACTGCCTCCGCCCTGGAAAAAATCTGTACATCCTCATACTTCATATCCACGAGATGCGATACCACTGCATTGGCAATATCCATCGGCTTCTGATGGTATTTCTTGGCCCCTGCCATCGCTCCGTTGGACTGATACTCGCAGAGGTCCGGACGATTGGAAATGGAAACCCGCCCAAGCTCCCGGTCATAGCCGGCAAGCGCAAAACCGGTCTTAACCGCATCGCTTATGATATTCTGAATCGTATTCAAACTCATGCTCCTTTATCTACAACAGCGTTAATCCACCTGGTTAAAAAAAAGGTTCCCCGTCTGGGAAACCTTAAGCAAACGGATTGCTCCGTATTATATCAGCCTCTGGACTCGTAGGAACCGGTCTGTGTGGAAACGATAACCTTGTCTCCGGTGTTAATAAACAGCGGAACCTGAATCTCAGCACCTGTCTCAAGAGTTGCCGGCTTGGTTGCTCCTGTTGCAGTGTTGCCCTTAACACCCGGCTCTGTGTGAGTAACCTCAAGAGTAACCTTGAGCGGCGGCTCAACAGAAAATACCTTGCCCTGGTAAGAGTCTACACGGCAGGTCTCATTTTCCTTAACAAACTTCATAGCATCAGCAATCTGCTCATGTGAAAGTGCGATCTGCTCAAATGTCTCCGGATTCATGAAGTTGTACATCTCGCCATCATCATAGAGATACTGCATGTCAACACGGTCAATATGTGCAGGCGGGAATTTCTCTGTCGGACGGAAGGTTCTCTCTGTAACTCCTCCATTGATTACGTTCTTGAGCTTGGTTCTTACAAAAGCTGCACCCTTACCTGGCTTAACATGCTGGAACTCAATGACCTGTACAACCTGGCCATCGATTTCAAGTGTAACGCCGTTTCTGAAATCACTAGCTGATACCATAAAATCCTCCTGAAAAGCAAGTAAATACTTTGATATTTTTTTGCCTTGAAATACTAAATTCTATCACATAGCTCATAAAATACTGAGATATTTTAATATATAAACCATGTATTTGCAAGCATTTCTTCCGATTTCCTGTTATAATAGCTGACGTCTATCCTTAAGATCACAGGAAGGAAGGTTCTAATGTCAGAATATAATATTACATCCGTAGATAAATCCGATCGGTATATGAACCAGATGGTGGATGCCTTACTGGAAAAAGAAGGCATTCGCAGAGATAAAAATCTGGACTATACCGCCGCCATGATCGACGACGATTACAACGTCATCGCCACCGGAAGCTGCTTTGGAAACACGCTCCGCTGTCTCGCGGTTTCCAGCGATCATCAGGGAGAGGCTCTGATGAATGATATTGTTTCGCATCTGATCGAGTTCCAGTACTCTCGCGGTAATTACCATCTGTTTCTTTATACCAAGCTGAACTCTGCCAAGTTTTTTGCAAGCCTTGGTTTTACGGAGATCGCAAGGGTTGAGGACGCCAATACCGTATTTATGGAAAACAAGCGGACCGGCTTCCGCGACTATCTTGACAGTCTCCGGAAGGACCTGCCGGAAAACTATGACCCCACCGGAAAAAGGGTGGCAGCCCTGGTAATGAATGCCAATCCGTTTACACTGGGACATCAGTACCTTGCGGAGACTGCCTCTCGGGATGCGGATATCCTGCATATCTTTATTGTTAGTGAGGATGCTTCGCTAGTACCATTCAAGATCCGTAAAAAGCTTGTCATGGAAGGCACTGCACAGCTTAAAAATGTCATTTACCATGACAGCGGGTCCTATATCATAAGCTCCAGCACCTTCCCCGCGTATTTCCAGAAAGACAGTACTCAGGTCATTTCCGGTCAGGCACGTCTGGATCTCGCCATTTTCCGTAAAATTGCGGCATCCCTCGGAATCAATGTCCGCTATGTCGGGGACGAACCGACCTCGGTCGTAACGAGCCTATATAATAAGATCATGGCGGAGGCTCTGCCGGAAAGCGGCATTCAGTGCTGTATTATCCCGCGGAAAGCCATCGATGGAAAAGCAATTTCCGCTTCTACCGTGCGACAGGCCTTAAAGGATGGAAATTTCGCGCTCGTTAAGACACTCGTACCGGAAAGCACCTACCGGTGGTTTACCTCTCCGGAGGCTGAACCTGTCCTTGATAAAATCCGGAAGGAATCCAACGTCATCCATTACTAAGGGAAATGTTTCCTCTGTACTTAGTACTTATGTACTTACACCATGCTCTCCACGAGCCGGTGCAGAAGGATCGTAACTGCCAGGATATCCGCAGCTCCGCCGGGACTTATGTTCCGGCGGATACAATCCTGATTCATTTTTTCCAGTGCCTGAAATCCCTCCTCGGTAAAGGCACCTCCGAGCTGCAATACCGTGGCTGCTTCTTTCTTAAAGCTTTGCATCTCCATATAGGAACTTCTCGAAGCCACATTGGTATCATTTAAGACTGCCATGATCTCGAGAAGTACCTCCAGATGGATCAGATTTTCCAGCTTTTCCCGGTTCTGCTCTGAGTCTTGCTGTGTAAGCTCCCTGCGGATCGTTCCGAGCTTTCTAAGCTGCTCTACCGATTTATCATCCGCAGCAATGTGTATGGCTCTTTCCATTGCAGGCAGCGCTGTCTCCCGGATGATCGGAAATCCCAGCTCCGCCTGACCGCGGATCCCTTTCTCTCCATACTGGTGATACAGGATTTCTCCATGCGTACGTGGTGCGCGGGTCTGCATTTCCGCAAATTCCCTTTGCAGGATTCTGCGTGTCATCTTAGCGGACGTCTCCAGTATGTGTGCTGCATCAAATCTTCCTGATCTCCGATACTCCAAGCCTGCTGCCGCAGACACGATCCCCATCGTAAAGATCATGCCCTTGTGAGTGTTGACCCCATGCGTTGCTGTAAACATCGCGCGTTCCGCATTCATGCCAATCACCCGAATCATGAGAAAGATCCTTTCCGCCTCCGAGTACTTAAGTGCGGGATCATATCCCGGTACATCACGGCTCAGAACAGAAACGCCGTCAAAGCCCGCCAGAAACATCTCCACAATATATGGCGTAATTGCCTCTGTGCTGTCTATAAATGTTTCATACGTCATGTCCCTGTGGGATCCGTTATCCTGCCGATCCACAAGTCCCGGCTTAGGCGTGGTATACACCTCTCCCAGTAAGGCATTCCTCACATGCCATCCAAAGTCCTCGATCAGCTCCTGGCGCCTCATCCTGCGATACCCCGTGCAGCCTGTATGATCCGATGAATTTCCGTGGTCATTTCCTGCACCGTATGGCTCCGGTTTCTCGCGCAGATATGGGCTTCCTTACCACACATGAGGCACTTCCGCGGTGCCATGCCAAACTCCTCCCGACTTACCTTGCGACCGTCCAGTCCGATAACGTCAATATCAAAAAGCCTGCCAAGCCGGTCAGCCTCTTCCAGCTCACACATCCTCAGTTTTACCTGAACGGCATCTGCCTCCACTGCCGCATAAAAAACCAGGCCTGTAATCTCCCGTTCGGTAACGCTTCTACTGACAGGAATCCCTGCTGCTTCAAGCTTCGCAAGGATCCGCCGGACGCCAGTTTCAAACGCCCACGTAAGAGCATCATCAACCTTATGTGGTCCCGGGACATTTAGCATAAAGCATACAACCGGATTTTTTGTTTCTGCAATCATACTGCGCTGTATCTCAACTCTCCGGTCTCTAGCTTCAAGCATCTCCGGAACTGTAACCTCGTGGCTGTAGTCTAACTGATCTGGCATATCTATCTCCCCTATTTCAAGTGTTGCACTGAAGCCCCAATGCGTCCAGCACCCTGACTTCAACCCTGCGGTACAGTTCCTGGCGATACTGCAAGGCTTGTTCTTTATCCATTATAAAATACGTTGGCATTTCTTCCGGAGGAATCAGATAGCCCGGAAAATCCACGCGCTCCGGGTCTCCTGCATGGATGCTATGTGCGACCTCCCGATGGAAAATTGCTTCCCGTTCCTCCCGACTGCATCCTTCCACTTCCCGGGACAACGAAGCGAGGTAGTCACGGAAGCCATTTTTCCGGTTTTCAAGGTAAATCATGTGCTCCGTCGCTTCCACAAGATGCAGTCCGGTATGACCAAAGACCCCCTCATTTTTTGGCTTTGTAAATCCGATCCAGTGGGTGCTCCCTTTCTCATACATTTTTTCATAAAGATGTCCCATAAGGTCCACCAGGAGTCCCTGTCCATGATACACCGACGATACTGCGATACATTTAAGTATGATACCGCTGAATGATCCAGCCGCGGCAATCTCCCCGTTGTCCTCATTTACAATAACCGCTGAATATGTAATTGCATCATCATAGTCAAGCCCGCAGCCTGCAAGAAATCCGCGCAGCCTCTCCAGTTCTCTTCCGGCAAAGGGGCGACCCTCTGCAATATAAAAATGATCTTCCATAGCTTTGATTATAGCAATTATAGCATAAGAAACAAAAGAATTATGACAAAAACCGCGGTCCAATCTCACGACTGGCCGCGGTTTTTATGAAACGCACGTAATATTTGATCAGACATTTTACGTGGGTTCTAAAGGATATTAATCCTTAAATTCAAAAGGCTTAACCTCACGTACAACATCCATGATGGATCCGTCTCTTGCCTCGATGATACCAACTACACGATCGCCGAACTGAACCTTTTCCGGAGCACCTGTGATAGAGTAAGCAATATCTCTCAGCTCTTCAATCGTCTTGATTGGAAGACCCTTATCCTTGGTTGCCTCGATGAGATCCTGTCTCTTAGGATTGATTGCAATACCGTAGTCTGTAACAACAACATCAACGTCCTCACCCGGAGTGGTTACTGTTGTACAATCTGTGCAAATGGTCGGAATTCTGCCCTGCATAATCGGAGCGATCACGATCGTGCACTTTGCACCTGCTGCTGTATCCGGATGTCCGCCCTGTGCACCGGTGATGACACCATCAGAGCCTACAACCACGTTACAGTTGAAGTGTGTATCTACTTCCAACGCTGCAAGGATGACAAAATCAAGCTTGTTTACATATGCGCCCTTATTAAACGGGTTGGCATACTCATCTGCTGTAATATAGAAATGTCTGGGATTGGTTGCTGCAGAGTGAATTGCATCCTGGTCAAAGTCCTGTGTATCTACAAGAGTGCCGATCAGACCCTCATCCAGCAGATCGCACATTGGCTTGGCAATACCGCCGACACCAAAAGACATATGGATGTTTCTCTCTCTCATCACTTCTGCAAGATACTTGGTAGAAGCGATGGAAGCGCCGCCGACACCGGTCTGGTATGAAAATCCCTCTTTAAAGTAAGGAGTCTCAATCAGGAAATCTGTGCAGTACTTCGCCATGAGCAGCTTTCTCTGATCAGAGGTTGGCTTTGCAGCTCCGGTTGCAATCTTGGTCGGATCACCGATCTCATCAACCTTTACAACATAGTCTACCTTAACCTGTGAAATCTGTGCCGGAAGGTTAGGGAATGGAACCAGTGTATCTGTTACCGCTACGACCTTATCCGCATAATCTGCGTCAACTGCAGAGTAGGAAAGCACACCGCAATCTGCCTTACCACCATTTGCGTTCAGATTGCCATACTCATCTGCAGTAGGAGCACCGATAAACGCAATATCAATATGTGTCTCGCCGGTCATAATGGCTCTGGCACGAGCACCGTGAGAACGCATGATGGCAAGTCCCTTAAGTCTGCCCTCGGAAATTGCCTTACCGATGTTGCCACGCACACCGGAAGACTCAATGTGTGTAATGGTGCCATCGTCAATCATATAAACGATCGGATCGTTCTGTGAGCCAAGAGAAGATGCACAGATAGTGATATCCTTGATACCCATCTTGTGGACCTCTTCCATAACCATGTTGAGGACCTTATCGCCGTTACGGAAATGATGGTGGAAGCTGAGTGTCATACCATCCTTGATTCCGCACTTTACAAGTACATCATGAATGGAATCCACGAGCTTGGAGCCATTGGAATTAATGACACACTTTACCTTGTGGGAAGCTGTCGGATACTCATATCCGTCAAAATGATGAGTGCCCTGGAACACTTCCTTGCCTGTTAATTTTAAAATCTCCTCAGGTATATCTCTGCCAACTGCATTAATCATCTTACAGATCCCCCTTGTATATACCGGATGCCTTGGCAAGCGCTATCGTCCTCTTGGCACCGTCATAGAAAGCAATGTCGATCATCTTACCGTCGACTGTGAAAACGCCTATGCCCTTTGCCTTCTTGTCGTCGATCTCTCTGATGACTTTCTCGGCGAAGATGATGTCTTTCTCCTTAGGCGTATATATCTCATGTACGACAGGGATCTGGCGCGGATTGATTATTGATTTGCCGTC